>JBAQEX010000001.1:0-4334 GCA_049286965.1 Microgenomates group bacterium
AGCCCTAGCCATGCAAGATGCTGACTGGACAGTCTCTGGATCAGATACGGATGAATCATTTATTACGGACGACATATTAGCCAAAAGAAATATCAAAATTCAATCATTCTCTGATCCCATCCCGAGCGTTGACAAAACAATTTATTCAGCAGCCTATCCTGCTCCCCTCACTCCCGGAGTGAAGGGTGCCCACACTCCGGGAGTGTTTGATTCTGTTCCGCTCGCCCATGCACTCGCAGAATTTGTATCAGACAAAAAAGTCATTGCGGTATCGGGTGTGGGTGGCAAAACCACGACCACTGCCATGCTGGCAGCTATGTTTCACGCGGCAGGCCGCGACGTCGGATACTATGTAGGCACGGGATCCATAGCTGGTCTCTCAGCCCCTGGCCATTTTAGCAAAGAACCGTTCTTTGTAATCGAGGCCGATGAATATGCCATTAGCAAAACTGACAAACGTCCCAAGTTTGCGCTCCTCAACCCGAGCATCTTGATCACCACCAATATCATCCACGACCATCCCGATATTTATGCAGATGAGTCTGCGACCATGACCGCTTTTTCTAGCCTGATATCTTCGATCAAGCCAGGTGGCACTTGGATTTGCGATGCAAGTGACAAAATCACCGCCCAAATCCTGAGCCTTCCGGGAGTCTCCCGGAAGGACATCAAAGTCATACAATATGGATCAGATCATCCACTTTACTCAAAGCTAAATTTATCCGTCTTTGGTGATCAAAACAAACTAGATGCACTCGCCGCGGTCCTTGCCGGCATTGAGGCGGGTTTAACCCAGTCAGAGGCACTATCAGCCATCCAGGCCTACAAGGGGGCAGGTCGTCGCCAAGAGTTACGTGGTGAGGTCCTAGGTCGCTTGCTATACGACGATTACGGTCATCACCCAAAAGAAATCGAGCTAACAGTGAAATCATTTAAGGAGCATTTTCCAAATAATCGCATCATCCTAGTCTTTGAGTCCCATACCTATACTCGCACAGAAGCGCTCCTCCAAGCTTTTGCCGCCGCCATCAAAACCGCCGATCTTGCCTTTATCATGCCCATTTTTGAATCGGCCCGGGAAAAGGGCCAATCCCATACCGTAACCACCGAGTCATTTGCCGCTCTCATCCCTGGTGCAACACCTCTCACCTGGGAAAATGCTGCAGAAACGATCTGGAACTCCAGTAAACCAGGTGATCTCATCCTCACAATGGGGGCAGGTTTTGTCTACAAACTACACGATCAATTTAAAAGATTTGCCCCTGCAAGGTCAGACCTTGAAGGAAGTGCCCAACCCGACATAAAAATACAATCAGGAGGGAAGGTCTGACCTTATCGAAAACCATGAATTATTCCTTTATTGTCAATTCCCTCGGCGCTGATCGTCTCAAAAAAGATGAGCCTCTTTCTAAGCACACTTATTTCAAGCTCGGTGGTCCTGCCGACTACCTCTACGAAGCAAATACTACCGAAGAGCTCATTGCCTCTGTCCAGTCCGCCATCCTCTACAAAGTTCCCTATCTTGTCATCGGGGGCGGCTCCAATATCATCGTGCGCGATGCTGGTTTTAGGGGTTTGGTCATCAAAAACAAATCCAAGCAAATCCAGCTCAAGGGATTTGCCGGTGGCGTCGAAAAAGGTCACCTAGACCTCAAGGAAGCCATCGTCGAGGCAGATTCTGGGGTACCCGCCAATTTGCTGATTCGCTACACTCTGGACCAAGGTCTATCCGGTTTGGAGGACATGCTAGGCCTCCCAGGCACGGTCGGGGGAGCAGTTTACAACAATTCTCACCACCTGGGCAAATTATTTGGTGACCACATAATCGAAGTGACTGTGTTGGATCTCGAGGGAAAAATCAAAAAATATACTCAAAAAGAATGTAAATTTGACTATGACTATAGCATTTTTCACAAGACCAAAGAAATTGTTCTTTCCGCTTCATTCCAGATGAAAAGAGGGGATAAAGACGCGCTTTGGGTAGTCGCCAACGCCGCCGTCAAACGTCGCGCCACTTCCCAACCGCTTGGGTCTCCTAGCTCTGGTTGTATTTTCAAAAATATCCCCCTCGCCGACGCCATGCGCCTGGGTACCCCAGATACAACCCAGTCTGTGGGTTATCTCTTGGACAAGGCCGGTCTTAAAGGTCTGCGCGTGGGGGGTGCCTACGTTTCAGATGTTCACGCCAATTTTATCGTCAATGACGGCACCGCTACTTCTCAAGATGTTTTGGACCTCATTGCCCAAATTAAAACGAATATTAAAGAAAAATATGGCGTCGATTTAACCGAAGAGGTTATTATTATTGGTGATACAATTCCCTCATGACAAGTTTTAAGATCATTGGGGGCACTCCCCTGCGCGGAGCGGTTAGAATCGGAGGCGCCAAAAACGCTAGTTTCAAGCTCATGATCGCCGCAGCCTGTGGGATCGGCGAATCTAAGCTCTTAAACATGTCGAACATTGGCGACGTCGACGTGACCTACAAGACCCTTGAGGCAATTGGAGTCAAGTGTAGTCGGCCTGGCGACAATACCGTCTATATCGCGGGCAATGGCATCAGTACCGATACCATCCCTCACTTCACCGGTGAAAAAACTCGAGCTGCCACATTATTTGCAGGACTATTACTCAACAAAAAAGGCAAAGCTATCATCCCACTCCCTGGCGGATGTGCGTTAGGCGATAGACCAATAGAACGCCACTTAGACGGATTCCGTGCTATGGGAGCGACAGTCTTGTGTACAGACTTGGGTATTGAGATGGAAGCCAAAAATGGTTTGCACGGGGCCACTTACAGATTCGAGAAAAAATCTCATACCGGAACTGAAGCTTTAATCATCGCTGCAGTATTGGCGCTTGGCCAGACCATTATCGAAAACGCGGGTCAAGAACCAGAGATTGATGATCTCATTTCGTTTTTCAATCAAATGGGGGCTCAGGTGAAAAGAGTTGGCGAGAATATTGTTGCAGACGGTGTAAAAAGTTTACATGGAGCTACCCATTATGTGATGTCAGACAGAAACGAGGCCGTTTCCTATGCGACCATGGCTATTGCCACAAGAGGAGATGTTATCATTGAAGGAGCTAAATCAGAGCATTTACAGGCATTTCTTCATGAACTAAACAAAATCGGCGGGCTATACGAAGAGTCACAATATGGAATTCGTTTCTGGTATGACAAACCTCTCGTATCCACTGACATCACCACTTCTCCTGAGCCTGGTTTTATGACTGATTGGCAGCCGCTCTGGACTACCATGATGACACAGGCCAGCGGAGTATCAACAGTAGTTGAAGCAGTTACTCAGCACCGCTTGGCTTTCACCAACCAACTAGTCGAGATGGGTGCCAAAATCGAGTATTTTGACCCAAATCCAAAAAATCCAGCGTATTTCTACGAATTCAATTATCCAGAAAAAGTTAGCTATCCCCACGCCGCTAGGATCACGGGTCCCACGCCACTCCTTGGCAAGCATTTGACCGTACCCGATCTCCGGGGCGGTGCAACCTTGGTGATGGCTGCCATCTTGGCCAAAGGGGAATCAGTCATCGACAATATTGAACTCATCGACCGGGGATATGAAAATTTTGATGAAAGACTGCGCAATCTCTCTGCAAACATCGAACGTACGTGATAACATAAAAATTATGCACAAGCACACAATTTCATTTATCAATGCTTTCCGCGGCATCTGGACAGCCATCACCACCCAAATCAATCTCCGCATTCATTTTTTGATCGGATCCATTGTGTTATTTCTTGCAGTCTATCTCCATGTCTCAAATGATCAGGCGATCGACTTGATCATCGCGATCTCGATGGTCATGCTGGCCGAGATGGTCAATACTTCGCTCGAGTTTATGTCCGACGCCATCACACTGAGCGAAAACGAAAACATTAAAATGGCCAAAGACGTCGCCGCTGGGGCAGTATTACTGACGGCGATCTTCGCTGCCATTATTGGGTTGTTTATCTTTATCCCTAGACTCATATGAACAATTTGCTCGGATTCCTCCTTTTTTCTTTTACCATCAATGCAGCGCTCATCGTGCCTTTTATCAACTTGCTTTACAATCTCAAGTTTCAACGTCCTGGTCGGGCTGCCTCTGATTTTATGGGGACCATCAATTCAGTTTTTAATAAACTCCACAAAAAGAAAGTCGGCACCCCAGTAGGTGCCGGGCTCCTCATTATCGTCACTACGACCGCACTTTTTACTTTAATATCTGGCATGTTGCGCCTCGTGGGTGCGGACATGGCGAGCGTCTACAATTATAGGCAAGAATTAAACGTGATATTTGCGACCTTTATCCTTTATGGTCTCCTGGGA
>JBAQEX010000002.1:0-3594 GCA_049286965.1 Microgenomates group bacterium
GGGACGATGACTTCGTCCCCTACCCCAATGCCTGCGGCAAGCAGCGCGATGTGGAGCGCGGCAGTACCAGTATTCACCGAAATGGCGTGTTTGACCCCTAAATACTGAGCAAATTCATTTTCAAAATCACTAATGTAGGGGCCGGCCGAGCTGATCCAGCCTTCGCTAAGCGCTTTGGCCACAAGCGCTTTAGATTCTTTGGTGATCACTGGCGCATTGACTGGGATCATATTTTAATCTGTGGATCTTCTTTGTAAAATTTCATGAGTTTATCGCCAGGGAATGGACCTTGTTTTACTTCGATCAAATAACATGGCTCGATCACGTCGAAGCCATGGCCGCCAGAGACTTGGAGCAAAATATCACCTTGTTCTAAAATGGTCTCTTGGATTACGTTCCAACCATAATCATAGACGGTGACTTTGATTTTACCTTGCTCAACGTAGAGAAACTCCTGAGTTGTGTCGACTTTGTAGTGAATGCCCGGATTGTGGATGTGATCGCGGATATGGCGGCCGGCAGGGTGCCCTATCATGCCCAGCTGGAGGGTATAGTCGTCGGGTGTCAAGAAATTGACGCCGCCCGGACGGTAGGACTTGCGAAATACGAGGGCAAAGATTTGCCCGTTTTTTTCGATGACTTCTTTAGCATCTTCCATAAGGCCATTTTACACTACTCAAACAAAACTGATTTGGAGTGTTTTACCCAGAGCCCTGGCTATGCGGGTAGCCATTTGAAGAGTTGTGCTGACGTCTTGTGATTCGATGCGAGAGATGACAGCCTGGGTAGTATGAGCTCTTTTAGCTAGCACTCTTTGAGAAATCTTTTTGTCGATCCTGGCCTGGATGATCTGACGACCTAGCTGATAATCAGCTTCCCCTTCCTCCCATAACCTGCGGAATTCGGGATCTTTTAGCTGATCACGTATTAAATCATCTAGAGAATACCAATTTTTTGAGTTTATTTTTGACTTTTTCATATATATTATGATATCTTATTAGATATCAATTGTCAATCTCATCTCAGAAACCTACTATCTTTTTAAACATTTTTAACCTATCTTTTGCGAGTTCCAATTCTTTTGGACTGGAAGATTGGCTTTTCTTTTTGAAGATGTGAATTACAAATATATATTGCTCGTAACCCCATACGATAATCCGAATATTAACTTTCCCCAATATCCTTACCTCCCAAAAATCGTATCCCTTTAATTTTTTGATATCTATAACCTCAGAGACAAGACCATATTGCTCTAGGTATCTTAATTGTCTGGTAATTTTTTGGATACTAGATTTTTGAAGTTTTTTAATAAAATCTTGGATAATATTTGGAGTTTGATCTAATGGGTGAATTAATACTTTATATGGCATATTGATTACCTAAACTGCGTGATGAACTGCCAGATGTTGTCCCAGACAGATTTGGGAGTACTTGGGGTGACTACAGTTTGAGGTAGGTCTAGCTGGGAATAAGGCGTGATACTTTCAACTTTGAGTACATTGCTGGGCGCGTGATAGGTACCCACCACAATCACCGGTTTTTCCGCCAGACGAGTAGTTTGGTTGAAACTACTTACATAGTCGATGACATATACATCGGAAGTAGGCAGCACTAGAATATCTCTAGGGGTACCACCCATATTGACCTGGTGGATCACCCCGAGCTTGGACATGGGGATACTCATGCCCCTGCCCTGCCACAAAACATAGAGGACGTAGAGAGCAACGGGGAGTACGAGCAAGGGGATGGTAAAGCGCAGTGAAATAATGGTGTTTTGACTTTTCCAGATGCGTTTGAGAGCGAGCCAAAGACGGCCGATGGGATTGTTTACTTTGATATTTAAATCGACGATCGGGTCATTTAAATTTTGTGATTGTTTGAGGGAGAGGTCGACCGCGTGGACCCCGTTGACTGAGACCGAGCGCCCGATGGTGTTCTTGCTCTCACTGGCACGCTCTGATAGATCGACACTATCCGTCATATTTCTATGTTAGCAAATGGAGAGAAAATGTCTACACCTCACCAAGCAAGGGTTTTTGCAGGCGCAATAAACGGATCAGAATGACGAGCAAGTAAGAGACAAAGAAAATGAGGAAAATCCGCAGGATATAGTAGAGCCAGAGATCGTGGGAGATTTGGTCGATGCCAAAATGGCCGTAATAGTCGATAGCGTCCATGACCATGACGTGGGCGAGGTAGATGCCGTAGGTAGTAGACCCTATATTTGTGATCCAGTGATCCAACTTGGGCTTGATGCCGTGTTTGAATATGCTTGTTCCAAAATAATAGATAGCGATGGTGACTAAACAATCGGTGAGACTAAAGTGTCCCCAGAAATAACTTGCGCCGTGAAACATCCACCAGACAGTATTGCCAGAAATAGTGCCCAGATTGGCGTAGTAAGTAGAGATGATGGCACCAGCTAAAGAAATAGTGCCAAAGACGGCTAGTAATGATGAGGTCACTTTAGACAACTTGGTTTCTAGCAAGACACTACCTAGTAGGTAGTACGGGATATAGCTGATCCAAAGCCAAGGGGTATCCCCTGTCCAGCCCCAACCTACCCCGCGGTAGCGAATGTATTCGAACACCACCATAAAGGCCATACTGCCCCAGGCCACCTTTGACCTATGGGCAAGCGGGATTCTTTGCAGGATTGGAGTAGATAAGTAGAGGCCGAGAATGATAAAGAGATAGTGGAGATAACCAAAACTACTGTGGTAAAGCTGGTCAAAAATGTAGGCAAAATTGAGCCCACCTCCGTACCAAATATTTTGCCAGATAAAGTAAAGCGTAATCCAGAAAAACCCTGGCAAAATGATGCGACGCCAGGACCGCTTCAGGAGATCAAGGAAGTTGGCTGCGTGACTTGAGCGGTAAATTAAAGCCCCACTGATCATGATAAATAAGGGGACTGCGATACGACCAAAAGTATTCATACTGGAGGCAAACCACCAGGAGATGCCACCTAAATAGTTGGACGGGGAGATCGTGATATTGTCAGCGTGTACGGCCACGACCAGTAGTGCCCCAAGCACGCGGAGGTCGTCTAGAGAGATCATTCTTTTCATAGTCGTTTATAATACGCTCTGTTATGAAAAAGTATTTTGTAATAGTACCAGCATACAACGAAGCGAAGAATATTCGTAGATGTCTAGGTAGTATCCGTAAATATTGTAAAAACATAATAGTGGTGGATGATGGGTCAAATGACAAAACGGCAGAGATTTTAGATTCTATCCCCCATGTCCAAGTGATTCGTTTAGCCCAAAACGTAGGAAAAGGTCGAGCCATGAAAATCGGGGCTGAAGTGGCTTGGGGGATGGGGGCTGATGGCATTATTTTTATGGACGGTGACAATCAACACAATCCAAAGCATATTTCAGAATTTATCGAGAACTTGAAAAGTGGCGAAAACATAGTCATCGGCGTAAGGATGCTGAAGACAGATATCCCGCTACATAGGAAAATTGGAAATTTGATTATGGTGGGCGTAATGAAGAACCTTTTCTCCATTCAAATATCTGACATGATGTGTGGTTATCGCGCATTCTCGAAAATAGGGTATAAAAACATTGTTTGGGAATCTAGCGG
>JBAQEX010000003.1:0-3774 GCA_049286965.1 Microgenomates group bacterium
TCGTGGCACCAAAGATGATATTGGCATCTGGATCGGCGTGGGTAGAGATCATTTCGGCAGCCTCTGATACTTCGTTCATGGTCAAACTGGGGCCACCGGTAATATTGAAGAGGATACCACGAGCCCCGTCGATCTTTACCTCAAGTAGCGGTGAAGAGATGGCGGTACGGGCGGCCATTTGAGCACGGTTCTCGCCTGTGCCCATACCGACACCCATGAGAGCTGTGCCAGCATCCGTCATGATGGCGCGGACATCGGCAAAGTCGACGTTGATGAGGCCTGAGACAGTGATCAAATCAGAAATACCCTGGACACCTTGCCCGAGTACTGAGTCGGCAACCCGGAAGGCTTCTTGGAGAGTCATTTTTTTGTCGACAACGTCCATGAGTTTTTGGTTGGGGATCACAATCAGAGTATCGACCTTGCCTTTGAGCTCTTCGATCCCATCCTCGGCTACACTCATCCGGCGGATGCCCTCAAAAGCAAATGGTTTGGTGACAACTGCGACTGTGAGAGCGCCTGCTTCTTTGGCGAGCTCGGCGATAATGGGAGCGCCGCCTGTACCTGTGCCTCCACCCATCCCGGCGGTGATAAAGACCATGTCTGTATCCATGAGTAGTTCTTTGATTTTTTCGCGCGATTCTTCGGCGGCATGATGACCTACGTCTGGATCGGCACCGCTCCCGAGTCCTTTGGTCAAATTTTCGCCGATCTGGACTTTGGTGGTAGCTGGATTGTTTAGGAGAGCTTGGGAGTCAGTATTGATAGCCACAAACTCAACACCTTTGATTTTGCCTGTTGTGACCATGCTGGCGACTGCGTTGTTGCCTCCGCCACCAATCCCGATCACTTTTATTTTTGCGACTGCATTTAAATCTGGTTTTACTAGACCCATAGATTTCCTATTTTAACATGGGCAGGTCTAGATTACTAAGGTAAGAATGACTTAATGAAGTCTACCACTTTTTTGAGCAGGTTTGAAGCAGGGAATTTTCCACTAAACTTGGGCAAGTGAAAACTAGATTTTGAAGGGGTATTTTCTTCTTTGCTGGAAAGCATGAGGAGTCCTGCAACGGTTGCGTATTCGGGTGTTTTGATTTCATCAACTAGCCCCGTCAGACCAGTAGGAGTGGCGATGCGAGCCTGCATATTGAGAATTTTGCGGGCAGTTTCGGTAACCCCATAAGTGAGGGCGCCGCCGCCAGTGAGCACTAGTCCAGCGGGGGTCTTGCCACCCATCCCGGCTTTGATGAGCTCGGTTTTGATCAGTTCAAAAATTTCGTTCAGTCGGGGGCGCACGATCCCCTCGACCACTGCCTTACGCGAGATTTTGCGGGGTGCGTCTTTGAGCCCGAGCTTGTGGAGATCGATTTCGTCGGCTTGTTTTTTGCTGCTAATATTTTTGGGATCGAGTACTTTGTTGATGTGTTCATCGGGCTCTAGATTGCGTTTGATAATCTCGGCTGAGTCGAGCGAGACGCGCAGACCAATGGCGATATCGTTGGTGATGTTTTTGGCCCCCACTGGGATCACGGCAGAGTGAGATAAAGCCCCGTCCACATAAACGCATAAACTGGTAGTTCCCCCGCCTAGATCGATGATAACTGCACCCAGTTCTTTTTCGGTCTCGGTGAGGGTGGCGACAGAGGAGGCAAGACCTGCGAATGTCACGGCGCGGGTATCCACCCCAATTTCGGACATGACGCGACTAAGATTTTTGAGATTGACAGATGAGCCTGTAATAAGATGAGCTTCGGCTTCGAGGCGGACGCCCGACATGCCCACTGGGTCTTTGATGCCCTCTTGGTTGTCGACTAAAAAGAAACGGGGGATGACATGGAGGATTTCCCTGGCGGTAGGAAGCGGGACCGCTTTGGCGGCTTCTACAACGCGTGACACATCATCACTGGTGATCTCCCCTTCTGGGTTTTGGACGGCTACGAGCCCTTTGGAGTTTTGTGACTCGATGTGAATACCAGAGACAGAGACGGAGACATCTTTGATAGACAAGCCTGCCATGCGCTCGGCAGATTCGACTGTTTCGGTGACGGCCTCGATAGCATCTTCGATGTCGACAATTTGGCTTTTGCGGATCCCGCGACTGGCGACACTAGAGACGCCTACGACACGGAGCGAAGTATCTTCTTCCCCACGAGTAGCGATTACACAAGTTATCTTGGATGAACCTAAATCAACCACTGAAATTTGTGTAATTTTTTTCATAGATTTATCTTAACACAGGCTGAGAGAAGCGGACGTCAATAATCCGCACTCCTTCTGATATTGTAACTTCTTGGAGAATTGCCTGCAATGACCTAAGTTGGTAGGGTACGTCTTTTTTGGGTGTGAGTATGGCGATTTTGCCATTGTCCAGGAGAACATCGAGTCTATTTTCGTCGACTAAGGTAATGGATTTGATACTAGGCAACTGCTCAAAAAGTCGTCTAGTCAAATTGAGAGCGTTTAATAAGTCCGGACTCGTAATAGGTTTGCCTAGGGCGAGCGTGAGGGGGCCACTGACGATGACGGTCGGGACATTGGGGTCTGAGTCACGCTGAGTTATGACCCTATACTTATCGTCGAGTGCTACCCACGTGCTGACGTCTTTGATTTTGAGGGCCACGACGGGATATACCGACTCGAGTTCTACCTTTAATTTACCAGGCAATTCTTTGGTGATCTGTGATCCTCTGATCGTGAAGTCGCCTGAGGTAAATTTTGAAGAGACGCTCGTTGTTTTGAGTGTAAAGATATTTTGATCCTTGAGTTTGTCTAGTTCGGCGAGGATCGCTGGGTTATCGCAAGGCATAAAATCGAGATTGCAGGAAATATCGGTGATGACAAAAAGATTTGAGTAAAAAGTGAGATAAAAGCCAAAAATAATCAAGAGACAAATGATACAAGGTACGATATATTGAGTCGTAAAGACTAGATATTTGGACTTTAACGGGGTGAAGACTTTAGCTGTTTGCATTTATTTTAGCTTTGATAAGATGCTTGTGATCATGATATTTGACGCATTGGTTTTTAAGTCCATGGGCCTACCAGATAGCTTTTTTAACTTGGCAACAGAGCCCATAAAGTGAGGAAATGTGAGATCGCCTTGGGACAAAATGAGACCGATCCCAGCTTTTTCTAAAATACGCCCATTTTTGTATTGTTCGTGATCGTGCGTTGTCATGAGCGGCACGAGAATTGAGGGGGTGGCAGTGATGCCTAGCTCGTAACAAATATGAGCCCCGGACCTACCCAGGTAGATATCCGCGCTATAGAGATAGTGGCCAATCTCTCCTTCGGTGATGTAGCCTAGTGGTAGGTAGCAATCGGATAGACTGCCCAGGCCAGCTTGATATGTGCATGCTTGATCATAGTCGCTAGTTAGTGAGTTGGTACCAGTCTGGTGGACAAGATTAAATTCCCTGAGTAAATCATCAAGATGCGAAAAAACAAATTTATTCAGTGCATGCGCTCCTTGCTTGCCTCCCATGACAAGGAGCGTGGGTTTACGCCGAGTGAATAACTGCTTACGCGTACCATGCAAAATATTGTCCCGCAAGGGCAAACCGACAACTTCAGTTTTTGACGCTGCAAAATATTTTGACGATTCTGGCCAAGTGAGATACACGCGATTCGCTAGCTTGCCGATGAGTTTGTTGGCGCGCCCCGCGGTCACAGTCTGTTCATGGAGGAAGATGGGGATACCCAGCAGCTTGGCTGCTATGGCCACTGTACCTCCTATATAGCCACCAAAACTGAGGACTGCGCTTGGGGCAA
>JBAQEX010000004.1:0-8268 GCA_049286965.1 Microgenomates group bacterium
AATAATTATTTGGCGACCTGTTGGGCACGTGTCTCACGGATCACAGTGACCGTGACGGTACCTGGGTAGGTGAGCTTTGCTTTGATTTCGTCGCGGATGTCGCTGGCGAGCCTGACCGCTTCATCATCGGTAGCTTTTCCTGGGTCTACCATGACCCTGACTTCGCGACCTGCAGAGATAGCAAATGCTTCAGTAACACCAGTCTTGGACATGGCAATTTCTTCGATCGCTTTTAAGCGTTTGACATATTCGGCTACGTTCTCATAACGGGCGCCTGGGCGTGAACCGGAGATGGCGTCAGAGATATAGACGAGGATAGATTCTTTGCTGGTAAACTCAACGTCCTCATGGTGCTGAGCCACACAGTCAATGACGGCTTTGGGCATATTATTTTTCTCGAGGAGTTTGACGCCGAGATCCACGTGACTGCCCTCTTCGTCGGTAATGATCTTGCCGATGTCATGGAAGAGACAACCTAGTCTCACTATGTCGACATTGGCGTGAGTTTCGGCGGCCAAGTTCATGCCGATACGAGTTTCTTCGAGGGTGTGAGCCAACATATTTTGGCCATAACTAGAGCGGAACTTGAATCTGCCAAGCATGGCAATTAGTTCTTGGGGCAAGTTGTAAGCGCCAACCATGTGACAAAGCTTTTTGCCTTCTTCGTACATGATTTTTTCGATATCGTGGCGAGCTTTGGCGACATACTCTTCGATCCGAGTGGGTTGGATACGACCATCTTTAATGAGACGCTCTAAGGCCACACGAGCTACTTCACGCCGGACACCATCGTAGCAAGACAAGCGCACTTCGCCTGGGGTTTCATCCATATCGATGTCGACACCAGTGACTTTTTCGAAAGTACGGATGTTGCGACCTTCTTTGCCGATGATGCGACCCTTGACGTCATCGTCGGCGATCTTGACGGTGGAGATAGTAAACTCGGCAACGTACTCGGTGGAGCCATGATACATGGCGTCGATCAAGAGATCGCGGGCTCTGTCTTCGACTGTTTCTTTGATTTCGTCTTCGGCGATGCGGATTCGCTCGGCGACGTCACGAGCGAGTTTTTTGTCTACTGCTTCGAGTAAAATGTCTTTGGCTTTTTCTTTGGTGAGGCCGCCGATTTTTTCGAGCTTTTCGACTTGCTTGATGCGGAGATCGGCAATTTCTTGTTTTGTTGCCTCGATTTCACTTAAACGAACATCGATTTGCTTATTTTTACTCGTGAGATCGCCCTCTTTGGCTTGGAGCGAATCTTCGTACCTGCGAAGTTTATCTTCCTGAGCACGTAGGGTGCTTTGAAGGGCGGTCATTTCTGCTTTGGCGGTTTCGCGGATTTTGTCCGCTTGTTCCCTGGCAAATGCCAAGACTTCTTTGGCGGTACTTTCGGCTTGTTTTAGAATCTCAGGATTTTCCGATTTTACCTTTTCTTTCTTTGGCTCTACTTGTTTTGTGACTGCGACTTTTGGCTTCTTGGCTTTGTTGAATGTAGCTAATAATGATTTAAGTAATATAGACATATTGCTCCTAAAAAAACTGTTATGCCGATTCAAGAAGAAACACTATCAAAAAACCCAAAAACCACTTATTGCGCTATGTGTGCTGAAGTCATGGAATATAAGTTGATCATGTTTGTATTTTTTATAATATCTTTCTTAAAAAGGTAGTCTTATTCTACTCTGATTGCCATGTTTTGACAACCATTACGATCTTGTCCCAGGCAAAGCCCTGCCTGGAGAGATAGGCATAGATTTTTTGCGTCGCTGCGCGGTCTAGTGTACGACGTACCCCTAGCTTTTTATCTAATAGCCTCGTGATAGTGGCGGATTCATCTACCCGACCAACAAGAGCCGACTCAACGATATCCTTACTAATCCCCTTGGCAGATAACTCTTGTTTTAACATGGCTTTGGAGCGAGGCCTATGAGTGTTGCGGGACTCGATGAACCAAGTGGCAAATTTGAGATCATCGAGATAACCATGACTCTCTAGTTTGGCAATCAGGAGGTCTTGCTTGGATTTATCTCTGACTTCGTATTTATAAAGTCTATCCCGAACTTCTTTGACAGTGCGAGGTCGGTATGATAAAAAATTGAGGATTTTGGCGTAAACATAGTCTATCTCATCTTTATCTTTGAGACTCTCAACTTTCTCTTTGCTAAGTTCCAAACCTTTTTTGAGAGCGTGTTTAGCCACTTCATCTAGTGAAAGTGCAAAGGCAAACTGGTCATCCAAATAAAGGTTGACTCTATTTGGATTTTTCTTGCCTTGGACTAGGCGTGTGATGGTAGGCATTACTCTGCGGTTTTTTCCTCAGCTTTTTCAAGAGCTTTTATTTGATCCCAGATTTCTTTTTCGATTTTTTTCATTAGCTCGGGCTTCTCTTCAAGTAGCGCTTTGGTGGCCTCTCGCCCTTGGGCTAGCATCTCACCGCCATATTTAAAGAATGACCCCGACTTTTCGATAATCCCCTTTTCGACTGCGACGTCGAGCACCCCTCCGGAGCGTGAGATCCCATTTGCAGTCATGTCGAACTCGGCCACTTTAAAGGGCGGGGAGACTTTGTTTTTGACGATTTTGGCGCGGTGATGAGAGCCTACGATCGTCTCTCCTTCGGTGATATTGCCGATTTTGCGCATATCAATCCGGACTGAAGCGTAGAACTTGAGGGCTTGTCCTCCTGCCGTGGTTTCTGGATTGCCAAACATGACGCCGATCTTCATGCGGAGTTGGTTGGTGAAGATCATGACGGTATTACTCTTGCTAATGGCACCCGTGAGCTTGCGCAGAGCTTGGGACATGAGGCGTGCTTGCATACCCATGACAGCATCGCCCATTTCTCCCTCTATTTCGGCTTTGGGGACGAGGGCTGCAACGGAGTCCACCACAATGACATCGACCGCGCCGGAGCGGATCAGTGTCTCGGCAATCTCTAGGGCTTGCTCACCGGTATCGGGCTGAGAGATCAGGAGCTCGTCGAGATTTACACCGACTGCTTTGGCACGAGCAGGGTCGAGAGCGTGCTCGGCATCGATGAAGGCAGCAGTGCCGCCACGTTTTTGGGCTTCGGCGATGACGTGGAGACAGACGGTGGTCTTGCCGGAGGCTTCGGGACCGTAAATCTCGGTGATACGACCACAAGGGAAACCACCGATGCCTAGGGCTAGGTCTAGCGCCATGGCGGAGGTCGGGATGCTTTTGATGTCCATGTGATGCGAAGCGCCGAGCTTCATGATGGAACCCGTGCCAAATTGTTTGTCGATCTGTTCCATAGCCACTTTAATGGCCTGAAGTTTCTCGGATTTGAGCTCGGATTTTGCGTTTACTGTTTTGTCTGCTTTGTCGTTTGCTTTGGCCATAGATTCCTTTCTATAAATAATTATTTATGACTATATATTAAACTCAGTATATCCTACTATCGAACTTGTTTGCATTTTTGTTATATTTTGTTATACTCTCCTTATCACGATGAGAGGACTACCAAAGGGTTTTATCCCGCGGGAATGCCTCTCTTTTTTTGGACTTTATTCCTGAATAAATCCACATTGACGATGTATTGGGCAAATTGACGCAAGAGTGATGAATATTTTGAGTTTGGGACAATGATTTTAGCTAACTTGTTTTGTTTGTTGAGATAGTCGGCTAAACACCAAAAGTCACCATCTCCTGAAACAATAATTGCTTTTGAATACTGGTCGTACTGAATCATTGTGTGTAAGACCAATTCGGCGTCAACATTACCCTTTATGATGACTTTTTTACCCTCTCTATGCTCTAGAGTTGGCTTGAATATACAAATATAGCCTGCATCTTTGAGTGATTTGTAGAGTAATTGGTTCTGCGGAATCATACCGATAAAAATATATGCTTTAGACACATGATATTTCTCTTCGAGATAAACTCTAAACTTGGCGAAATCGAGTGTCCAACCCTGGGATTTGACTCCCAGATTGAGATTTTGACTGTCGATAAATGCGTAAACTACTTTTTGTTCAATTTTCTTTGCCATGCTTCCAATTTATCCCAAACACTACCCGAATGTCAACTAGAACGATTTGACCTAAACATAAACGGTATTTTTGTCTGATTCTGGAGGAATAGTAAGACAAACAATTATTACTTCTTCGCTGGAATCATTGATGGCTTCGTGAACCTCTCCGACTTTACGAAAATATACTTCACCTTGTTTGTGGGTGGAACAATTCCCCTGCTGGACATATTCTATTTCGATGCCATTGTGATGATGTTTGGGATCGTGGCCACCAGGGCGCAGGTGATATACCATGCACGAACCAAAGCCGTTTGATTCGATTGAATAGGATTTTGAGTAGGCACTTTGAGTGTCGGACATATTTTGATTATATAACTTATTGTGGTTTGATCTGTAGTTGTGAGTACCAGGTAATACCGACTAGGATTAACACTAATCCTATGTAATGATATATAGTCGGTTGTTCGCGCAGGATGACCAAAGAACCAATAAAGCTAATCAGTCCCGCCAGCGGGATTAAGGCGGAGGCTTTGGATGGCGATATTCGATGAATAGCCTGATACCATAGCCATAAATCTAAAGTTCTGAAGATCAGTCCAAAAGCAATAATTGACCAAATAATTTGGGCTGTCATTACCTCAAATATCGCAGTAGACTGAATGAAAAGAGCAATTGATAGTAGTACTATTCCTCCATACAGTAGTCTCGCAGTCGGTATTAAATTTGGCTCATTTGTTTGAGTGTTTATTTGTTTAGCAATCAAATGAGATATTTGAAAGAAAAGAGGAGCAGTCACGATTAATATATCCCCCAAATTAATCTTGCCAAAGCCACGATAAGACAAAACCATTGCACCAACGACCATTATTGTCATAGATGCTACTTGGTTTAGATTAGTTTTTTCCTTCATGATCAAGACTGCTAAAGCCAAGGCATATAGTGGCTCTATTTGTGTAAGTAAACCAGTGTTTATCCCTGATGTTAGCTTGGCACCAAGGAAGAAAAATATGCTACCCAAAGTAGTCAATCCCACAAAACCAGCTAATTTCCCTAGATGATCTCCTCTGTATAACAATTTAATTGTGTTTGCTTTTATCATTGCGATTATCAAAGGGATTGACCCCACTATCATCGTTAAACCACCAAAAAGTAACGGATTGATCATTACTACAAAATAATGACTAAACACAGGTAATAGACCATAAGTCACCATATCCGTGAGTGCAAACAGATAACCAGTTTTCTCTTTATTCATAGATTTCTATTGTAAATCAATTTCGAAATAGTAATCACAACGTTGGGGACTGTCCTTTCGCCTGCCGGCGAGCCCTTCTCGACTTCCAGTCGGGAATTCCTTTTAAGGACAGTCCCCTGGTCGCAGAGACGAAATGAAATAGGAAGAATATAAAAGTTTAGCGTTTTGGTGATTGCTTGGTGCGGCGAGACTTGCCACCGGTACCGATCATGCGGCGCTGCTTGGCACGAGCATCACGAGTCAAAAGACCCGCGGTTTTGAGGGTGGCACGATAAGCGTCACGATCTAAGAGAGCGAGAGCACGGGCAAGACCATGGATAGTGGCGTCAAGCTGACCCTTTTTGCCTGATCCCAAGACTACGACTGAAGCAGACATTTTGGTCAAGGTTTCAGTCAAAATAAATGGTTTGCGATAGGCGGCTTTGGCGGTATCACCTGGAAAATAAACTTCGGCTGGTTTGCCATTGACGGTCAACTGAACGCCGTCGAAACCTGGGACGCTAGCGGATTTGTAGATACGCACTCGCGCATTGGCAGTCTTTCTGCGACCTACTGCGTAGGTGTAGTTGGCTTTAGTGGTAGTTTTTTTGACGGTAGCTTTAGCCATAATTTAATCCTTTTTTTCAAAATTGGCAGAATGTGGGTGAACATCTGATTTATATACTTTGAGCCGTGACATACGAGGATCTTGGAGCTTGTTTTTGGCGAGCATCCCGCGGACAGCGTGCTCGACTACTTTGCGGGGATCGCGATCCATCAAGCGACCGGCGGTTTCTTGGTGGAATCCACCAGGCTGCCCAGAGTGACGAGAGTACTGCTTGTCCATGAGTTTGTTGCCAGTGAGTTTAATGTCTTTGGCGTTGATCACTACTACAAAGTCGCCCATATCCATGTGAGGGGTATAGTCGACTTTGCCTTTGCCTGATAAAAATCCTGCAATCTTGGTAGAGAGCCTACCCAGCGTCTGACCCTGACAATCGAGGAGATGCCAAGTTCGTTTGATATCGGCAGTTTTAACCATTGATGTTGCTTTTTTCATTTGTCACCTCTTTTGCCTGTACGTTTGACTAATTTGGGAGCAGCGGCGGTTGCTTTGACGATTTCTGGAGTCACTGCTTTTACAACAGTTTTTTTCTTTTTGGCTACCGCGACCTCTTCTTTTTCTTTAACAGCGGCTACTACTGATTTTTTGGTTAGAGAAAGCCTAACTAGTGGAGCATTGTCACCACGACGATTGCCGATCAAGGTAAGCTTGGTATAGCCACCATGGACTTCTTTATAGAGCGGGGCAATAGTCATAAACAATTTTTTGACGAGATCCCCATCTTGGATATATGCTTGGACCATGCGACGGTTTTGAATTGAATCGACTTTGGCACGCGTAATCATTTTCTCAAAAATGGGAGTGACCGCTCTAGCTTTAATTTTGGTCGTGACGATGGCCTCGTGCTGAATGAGTGCGTAGACCAAGTTTTTCATCAGCGCCAAACGGGCTTCTGAATCACGATTTAATTTGTAACCACTAATGTGCTTTTTCATATAATTTTATTTGGTACGAGTTAGGCCTTTGCCAGCGAGGGCTTCGTCGATCAATCCCAATGATTTACCACCTAGGTTTTTGACTGTTTTGAGGTCTTTGTCAGAAGCAGTAGCCAGCTCAGCGGCAGTTTTGTAACCTGCAGCTTTGAGAGCATTGCCAACTCTAGTGGGCAAGCCGAGGTCATCAGTCATGACAGATGATGCTGAGCTAGGAATCACACCCTCTTCGACTGCTTCGACTGGACTCACAATTTGTGAGAAAGCAGCTACTAAAATGCTGGCAGCTTCTTTGAGTACCGCGCTAGGCAAGGTTGATCCATCGGTATAGATTTCCATCACAACCTTGTCAAAGTCGGTCCTGCGACCTACACGAGTGGATTCGACTTTGTAAGCAACACGTTCAACGGGTGAATAGATGGCATCAATGGACATTGTGCCAATCGTGGCTGAAGGTCGCTCGTCGGCGGGAGAGTAGCCATAACCTGTACCGATTGTGAGCTCTAGCTCGAGCTTGGTGTCTTTGGAAATGTTGGCGATCACAGCGTCAGTATTGATGATTTTGACATTGGCAGGAGCGATGATGTCGCCAGCGGTGACAACGCGAGGACCTTTGACGGAAAGTTTGGCGACTACTTCTTCTTCACCAGTGTAGGACACTTTGACTGATTTGAGATTCAAGATCAAGTCAATCATGTCTTCGCTGAGTCCGGCTAACGTCGAGAATTTGTGAGTAACTCCACCTACTTTAACGCTTGTGATAGCAGCACCACGGAAACTAGACAAGAGCACACGGCGCAGAGAGTTGCCGAGGGTGTGTCCGAATCCAGTAATGAGTGGTTCTATAGAGAAAATACCAAAATTGTCTTTCTCTTCGACTGTTTTGACTGAAAAATTCATAGATTGCATAGGACCCCCTTGTTATATATAGCTTATTAACGGGAATAAAATTCCACAATTAATTGTTCGTTAATAGCCTCAGTGATGTCGCTTCTGCTAGGTAAGCGAGAAACCTTGCCGGAAGTGGCTTTTTTGTCTAGCCAAGCGGCAGATAATTTTTCTTTGTCAGCCAGGAGTGATTTGACGTAGGGGATGTTGGCTGCGGTGTCTGAGAGAGAAACAACATCTCCGACTCTGACTTTGTACGAGGGGATATTGAGTTTTTTGCCGTTGACCGTGACATTGCCGTGAGAGACTATTTGGCGAGCTGCGGCACGAGTTGGGACAAACCCTAGTCGATAAATACAGTTGTCCAAGCGGCGCTCTAGGAGCTGGAGCATGATATCGCCAGTTGAGAGAGGGTTGCGAGCAGCTTCTGTATAATATTTTTTGAATTGACGTTCTAGGATGCCGTAGATAATCTTGGCTTTTTGTTTCTCAGCGAGTTGGACTCCGTAGTCAGAGACTTTGCGATTACCTCCCTTGCGGCCGTGGGCGCCAGGAGGTGTACCGATGCGACGCTCGAGCTTGGTGCCGGTAGTTT
>JBAQEX010000005.1:0-11538 GCA_049286965.1 Microgenomates group bacterium
GCCGTGCACCGTCTTACGCCTCACCTCATCTACTCAGCGACTCTCGATCTGACAGAATTTCAAGTTCCCATATCAACGCCTCTAGCAGACCACACATCTAGCCAAATCATGTCAAAAGTAGTTTTGATCCCAGTCCTTCGCTCTGGTATTGGTATGCACGAGCCAGCTCAAAACATTTTCCCCACATCACCGACCATTTTTGCCGGCATGGCTCGTGACGAATCTACCGCCATCCCTCATTGGTACTATGATCTCAAGGAGTTGACCGGCCTCGATCACGGCAAGGGAGTTGCCTTCCTCATCCTTGATCCTATGCTTGCAACCGGTGGATCAGCTCTTGAGACGATCAAGCGAATTAAAGCTATCTATCCTCAGGGCCAAATCAAAATGATCTCCATTATTGCCGCTCCAGAGGGGGTTAAAGCGCTCAATCAATCCTATCCAGAGGTCAGCATTACCGTCGGCGCTGTCGACGATCACCTCAATACTCAGAAATATATCGTTCCCGGCCTCGGGGACGCCGGTGATCGCCAGTTTGGCACCATTTAGCACTCCACCTTGTTTACTGCTTAAATAGCCATTATAATCACTCCATATGTCCACCAAACGCGATTACTACGATATTCTAGGGGTTACCAAGTCAGCTAGTGCATCAGACCTCAAGTCCGCCTACCGCAAACTGGCCCTCAAGTGGCACCCCGACCGCAACAAAGAATCCGGAGCTGAGTCCAAGTTTAAAGAGATCAACGAAGCCTACGAAGTCCTAAGTGACGCGGGCAAAAAAGCCAAATACGACCAGTTTGGCCACGCCGCCTTCGACCCCTCGGCCGGCTTTGGTGGCGGTCAAGGTGGTCAGTCATATCGCCAGGGTCCCTTTACTTACACCTACTCCTCAGGTGGGGGATTTGAGGACATGTTTGGTGGTGCCCAGCAGGGCTTCAACGATCCCTTCAACATTTTCGAGTCATTTTTTGGCGGTCAAAACCCTTTTGGTGGAGGATTCCAGCAAAAGCCGCACTACTCGATGGTCATCGATTTTATGGACGCCGTAAATGGAGTAGAAAAATCATTTGTGCACCAAGGCAAACAATATACCGTCAAAGTTCCCCCAGGGGCCGATGATGGCACCCGCATCCGCTACTCTGAATTCGATGTCTCGTTCCAGGTCAAACCCCACAAAATATTTAGCCGCGAAGGGGATGATATTTATATCTACCACGAGATTCCCCTAACCATAGCGATCCTTGGGGGCGAGACCACCATCCCCACTTTGGACGGTGAGCTCCTCATCAAAATCCGCCCAGGTACTCAGCCTTCGACCACCGTCCGCCTTTCTGGTAAAGGTATGAAAAAACTCCGCAGTTCAGGGAGAGGCGACTTTTATATCAAATTAAAAGTCATGCTCCCAGAGAAACTATCACGTCGTGCCAAAGAGCTTGTGCAACAGCTCCAAAATGAACTATAGTGAATATATGTCAAAATTCTCGCTTATCCCCCTAATCACTGGCTTCTTGGTTGTTGTTATCGTTGCCTCAATTCTTGGGATCGTCTATTTCAAAACTGTTTTTAAACCTACGCCATCTCCTAGTCCCACTCCCTCGCCCGCCCCTAGCTTGATCGCATCTCCTTCCCCACTCCCCTCAGCCACCTCCAAGCCTACAAAAAAGCCAGCCAGTAAACCAGTCGTCCCAAGTCCCATTAGTTCACCCACCCCTACTCCCGTTCCCATCCCTAGCCTCGACATCCGCTTTAGCAACCCTAGCGCCAACGTCAAGCAGACCTACGACGATGGGTCTGGGGTAGGGCGCGTTGTCAATCGCGAATACTCAAGTATCCAAGTAGGGCAGTTTGATGAAATTGCCTCGGCCTGGTCTCCCCGTATCACGGTCTGTTACCACATTGTTTCAAACGAAGAAATCAAGGGTAAAGACGTCAAGTTTGTTCTAACACTCGACGACAAGACCGATGTCGAAGACAATCTAGGTCAATATGACAAACTCGAAGCTGGTCGCACCTATGATTGGTGCCATGACATGACGAATGATTTGGGCAAACACAAAGCCGCGCTTACTTTAAATGGCGATAAATCAATCAAAGAAATCATTTATACCAATGACATTGCCAAACTCGAATGGGAATCTCTCAGAGATTATATCGCGCCAAACTATACCCTCATCGGCCCCACAAACGAAGGGGAGACTGGTACTTGTCTCTTCCCTCAGTACATCTCCGACAATGTCACTCCCTATGCCAGTCTCAAAATCGAGCAACAAGTAGATAGTGGTTCATGGACCAGTTTCGCAGGTAGTAGATATTGTTTTGTGGGCACATCAGGTTCATCACACACCTACAAAATCAAGATCACCGATGCTCGTGGCAATGCCAATGAACAAAGTAAAACATTTGTGTTATATTAAATCTATCTTAATTAACTTGGAGGATTATAGTATGACTAAAAAACTCGCCGTCTTCGCGCTGATCACCCTCACTCTTTGTGTAGCAGCCACCTCGCTACCTCCATCTGCTTTTGCCTCCTGGCTCATCGATCGCTCTGGGACTCTCATCAAACTCGATCCCCGCATCTTGGGTGACGACGACGTTTCCAAAGTAGAAGAAAACAAGACAGAATCAAAATCAGCAGAACAAAAAACTGAATCCTCCAAATCAGAAGATAAATCTGAGAAAACCGAAAACAAAGAACAGGAAAAAGCCGCCGAACAAGCCAAGGAAGCCAGTGAAAAAGCCAAACACGAACTCGAAAAGAAAATCGAGATCAACGCTGTCAGAGCCAAAACCCAAAAAACAGAAAAAGAATCCGAAGTTGAAGTAGAGGGCAATAAACTAAAGATCAAGCAAAAAACCAAAGATGCTCGTGGCAAAGAAACCGAGACAGAAATGCAACTAGAAGATGGCGAAGAGCTCCAGGTAGAGTCAAAAACTGGCGATGATTCCCAAAAATTCTCCCTCAAGGCTAGACTCAATGATGGTATCGAAGTAGAAAAAGATGGAGTCACAATCCACACCAATCTACCGATCTCCATTAGCCCAGACAACGAACTGGTGGTGACCCATCCCGATGGTACAACCAGGGTCGTCGCGATTATGCCTGACCAAGCTCTCAAGATGCTTCGGGACCAAAACATCACCCCCTCAGATGACAGTTTAGATCTACCCGAGCTAGAACAAGAGGACGGTGAATCAGTCTACAAAGTGGATGCCACCAAAGCAGAAAAAGTGCTTGGTATTTTCAAAGTATCTTACAAAACCAAAGCAACTGTCTCGGCAGAGACTGGAGAGATCATCAAGACAGAGTTGTCTGGGCTTGATCGCTTCTTGAGCCTATTCTCATTCTAAATAGGGGGATATTTTATGAAAAAATATCTAATCATAGTTAGCGCTCTCGTCCTGCTATCATGCACTGGGGCAAGAGCTGAGTCCGATGAAAATGTGGCGGCAAGACGCCTCGATCAGGGCGAACGCGTCCAAGTCCAAGAGATCAGAACCAAATCAATTGCGCAAAATCATGCGGACAGACTCGAGAAACGCTTTGACCTGTACTATGCTAGATTGTCAGACATCATCTCTCGTTTCGAAAAACGTCTCGCGATCCTCAAAGCCAGCGGTAAAACAGTCACGGAAGTCGAAACTCAATTAGCTGCTGCAAAAACTAAATTGGAAGAAGCTAAAACTAAAGGCACTCAAGCAGTAGCCGCTTTTGAAGCACAACCACCCCAGCTGCTTGTCGCTCGCGATTCTGCACAATCCGCGCGTAAATTGTTTATCGAAGTTCATGGTCTTTTAAAGAACGCCATTAAATCACTCAAACAGGAGCTACGAAATGTTAAATAAACTTATCATTATTGGACTCACGTCCCTCTTACTTGGTGGTTGCACATTATCCAATGCTCTAGACCCCAGCGGAGCTGCCAAAGATGATCAATCAACCCCAACTGCCACTCCCTCACCCTCGCCCCAGGCAGACAAAGAATTGGAGGTCATGCCAGACAACTCCAGTGGGACCGACGCTAATAGCCTAGAAATCGACGTCAATAATACCTCTATCTTAAACGAGGATTTCTCAGATTTGAACTAGAGTGGTATACTACATAAGTTGTAGTGTGGTTACGAATGTTGTAGGTGGGGTGACCCACTTTTTTTGTAAATACACTAAAACTAGTTTGATTATTGTTATTTATTTATTGGAATTTACTCCAAAGGAGTTATTATGTCCCAAACCAAATCAGAATTTGCTCTAGCTCTAAACCAAATCTGTGCCGAACGTGGCATCGATCCCAAGGTAGTTATTGAGTCCATCAAGCAAGCACTCCTTGCCGCCTTGAAACGCGACCTAGGTTTAGAAGATGAAGAAATGCTCGAAGGCTACGTAGTGGAGGTCAACGAAGATACGGGCGCAATCGTCGTGCTCAAAGATGGTGCAGATGCCACTCCCGCCGGTTTTGGTCGCATCGCTGCTCAGGTTGCCAAACAAGTCATCATGCAACGCGTGCGCGAAGCCGAAAAAGAAGCAATCCTAGGCGAATACAATGACAAAATCGGCACTATGGTGACAGGCATGATCCTCCGCTTTGACGGGCCCAACGTAGTCGTCGACATCGGTCGTGGTCAGGCTATCATGCCGCCGGTAGAAGCTATTCCCAACGAATTTTATCGTCTCAACCAGCGCATTGCCGTCTTTATCAAAGAAATTCGCGAGACTTATAAAGGCAAGGCCATCATCGTCAGTCGTGCCGCCCCCGAGCTCGTCAAAGAACTTTTTGCCCGCGAAGTACCAGAGGTAGGCTCCGGTGCCGTCGAAATCCTTGCCATTGCTCGTGAAGCAGGGCATCGCACCAAGCTAGCTGTCAAAAGTACCCAAGACGGGGTTGACCCAGTGGGTTCGTGTGTCGGCCAAAAGGGTATCCGCGTCCAGGCCGTCATCAATGAACTTAATGGTGAGAAAGTCGACATTATCGAGTTTTCTAAAGATATTAAAGAATATATCGCCAGTGCCCTGGCTCCAGCCGAAAACCTCAAAGTCGAGATCGATGAAAAACTTCGCAAAGCCACGATCACCATCCCCGATGATCAGTTATCACTCGCCATCGGCAAAGGTGGCCAAAATGCTCGCCTTGCAGCCAAACTCACTGGTTTCAAAATCGATCTAAAGGGTGCAGAAGCCAGCAAGATTGCCTTATCCACCTCCGGCGATGAGAAGTTTGAGATTGATGCGCTCGGTCTCTCTAGCAAACTCAGGAATACCCTGATCGACATGGGCATTACCACGGTCGCAGACCTCCAGTCCAAAATAGAGGTAGTCAAACCCGTCTTTGCCGAGATCGATGTACGAGGTGGTGAAGAAACTGAAAAAGCCATCCTTCGTTTCTACAAAAAGCAAAATATGGCCAAAGAAGAAGCAGAAAAAATGGCTCGTTATCAAGCCGAGCAAGAGGTAGAAAATAAATGACAGCTCGCCCTCCCATCGTGGCTATTTTAGGTCACGTTGATCATGGCAAGACCACCCTCCTAGACTATATAAGGAGTGCTCACGTAGCCGATAAAGAAGCGGGTGGGATCACTCAGTCAATCGGTGCCTACCAGGCGAAATTCAAAGATAAACTTCTCACTTTTATCGATACTCCCGGCCACGCAGCATTCTCCAAAATGCGCTCTCGTGGCGCTACAGTCGCAGACGTAGTAGTCCTGGTTGTGGCAGCTGATGATAGTGTCCAACCACAGACGATTGAGTCCATCAAGCACATCAAAGCCTCTGGTGTACCATTTGTTGTGGCTATCAACAAAGTTGACAAGCCAGACGCCAACGTCGAAGTAGTCAAAGCCGAACTCACTCAGCACGAGGTCTTTGTCGAAGGTTATGGGGGCAACACTCCATTTGTCTTAATATCTGGCAAAAAAGGAACAGGCGTAGATACCCTCCTAGAAACCATCCTCTTGCTTGCCGAACTCGAAGAATTGCCCTACGATGCCGCCTCGCCATTGTCTGCTCCAGTTATCGAATCCAAACTCGATCCCAAGAAAGGTATCCTAGTTTCTTCAATCATCAAAGCGGGCACTCTCAAGATAGGAGACACCATCAGTACCACAAATGCTACCTGCAAAGTGCGCGCACTCTATAGCGACGCAGGTGTCAGTGTCAAAGAGGCCCTTCCAGGCACACCGATCCAGATATTGGGTTTTCAAACCCTACCATCCGTAGGAGAGATTATCTGTGCTGTAGCCCCTGGTTCCGATCTTTCGGCGCTCCGCAATGAAATGAAGGAGAGATCGGAACCTTTGCATTCAAATGTTCCCGCTCCAGTCATCGATTCCACCCTCAAACGTCTCAACCTGATCGTCAAAGCCGATACATCTGGGTCTCTTGAAGCTATCCTAGGTAGTTTTACGACCGACGTTTCTATCCTTAGCTCTGGCACAGGCGATATCACCGAAAGCGACGTCTTGCTTGCCGCCGCAACCAGTTCTATTATCTTGGGGTTCAACGTCAAAGCTAGTCCCTCCGTAACCAAGCTCGCAGAAGCCGAAAATGTAGTAATCAAGGCTCATAAAATTATTTATGAACTACTCGAATATATCGAGAAAAAAGTCCTCAAACTCATGGAGCCATCAATTGACGAAGATGAGCTAGGGGTCGCTACCGTGATCAAGGTATTTGAGATCAACGGCGATCACATCGCTGGCTCCTCCATCACAACGGGCAAATTTGAGGTAGGGGATACCATCCACTTGATCAGGGGTGAAGTTGTTAAAAACGCCAAAGTCAGGAGTATCAGAATAGGCAAAGAAGAAGTCAAGATAGTTGAGGGAGGTAAAGAATGTGGTATCTTTTTCTCTCCCAATCTTGACGTCCAGCCAAAAGACGCTATAATAGCCTATAAGAAAAAGGTAGATGACGTATGAACGACCAACTGCAAGAACTAAAAACCAAGTTGGGGACAGCACAAACTGTCCTTTTAAGTATCCCAGAGAATCCTTCCCAGGACGTAGTTGCATCCGCTTTGGCTTTTTACCTCTCGCTTAAACAAAGCGGTAAATCTGTTTCCGTGGTAGCTTCAAGCGCTCCAGTAGTCAGGGACTCACACCTGGTAGGTTTAGACAAAATTACAGAAGATATCGGAGGTTCTAATCTCGTAATTACTTTGGATGTCCCAGAAAATGTGATCGACAAAGTGACCAGCAACACCGAAGGCGGTCATCTCAACTTGATTATTGCCCCCTCCAAAGGTGCCGCTCCTCTCACTCAGGACAACGTCAAATTTAGTTACTCCGGGGCCGTCGCCGACCTCGTCATTGTGCTTGGCGCCGCCGACCTCAAAGATATCGGTGTTCTCGCCGAAAAAGAAACCGAACTTTTCAAGATAGAAAAATTGGTCAATATTTCCAACCAAGTGGGCAGTTTTGGTACGATCAATATCACCGATCCTAGTTCTAGCAACTCCGAGCTAGTCACCGCGCTGCTCAAAGAACTCGCTCTCCCCATGGACATCGATATCGCCAATAATTTGATGCAGGGTATCGAAGATGCCACCTCTGGTTTGTCGAGTCCCAATATGACGGCCGACACTTTTGTAGCTTTGGCCGTCCTCTACCGTACTGGAGCCAGAAGGACTCCTCCCACCTCTCCTAGCAAAACTGCCACCATCGTCGCCGATATGCCCATCATCGATCATGGTGCACCAGTTGTCGCTCCCGCCGAAACTCCCTCCGACGACTGGACCAAACCCAAAATCTTCAAAGGTAGTACTACAAATTAATTCTATATGCACCCAAAACTAGAGCAATTTTCAGATAATGTTGCCTCAGCTATCAAGGAAATTGATCAGATGGATTTTCCAGTTACCTTGGAGAGAATTTTGACCGTCGCCAAGTTGCAGTTGAGTGTGTTAGAGCACATCGCACGAAGGTATGAGATTTTTAACTTCGTGGTAGAAGTTGTAGAGCCATTGGGGTACATTGTAAATCAACAACAAAAATTTGATTTACCTCCTCTTCCTGAGGTGCCCAAATCAAGTATAGAAATCCCACTCAAGTTGCCTACAGTTCTTGCTCGTCAACCAGATCAAAGGGTTGAAAGGAAAGGCAGTAGGCACCAAACCACCAGCAGAGCAGATAATCTTGGTGACCATTTAGCTGATGAAGACAACTAGACATTGCGAAATATTATCTGATCAGGTACAATAACTCACATGCTAAAAACCGACAACAAAACCTCTATTATTAAAAAATTTGCAACTACGAAAGGAGACACTGGTTCTCCCGAGGTACAGATTGCCCTCTTGACTGAGCGAATCAAGGAGCTCACAGAGCACTTGAAGGTTCACAAAAAGGACAATCACTCTCGTCGTGGACTCCTCAAGATGGTGTCCAAGCGTCGCCGTCTCCTAAATTACCTCCGCGGTAGTGTAGAAGACAGGTATCAGGCGGTCATCAAGAGTCTCGGCCTCTCGAAGTAATCAGTTAAAAATCTCATGAGAAAAATTACTAAAGTTTCTGTTAACGTCGGTGGGCGCGATCTAGTCATGGAATACGGCAAGTTCTCCGAGCAAGCCAATGCCGCCATCCTTATTACCTACGGCGAAACTGTCGTCCACGTCACCACCGTGATGGGCAAGTCCGATACGACCCTCAGCTATTTCCCTCTCTCCGTCGATTTTGCCGAAAAGCTCTATGCTGGTGGCAAGATCAAAGGCTCTCGCTGGGTCAAACGCGACGGTCGTCCATCTGATGAAGCTGTCTTAAAAGGCCGCATTATCGACCGCTCTATCCGCCCACTATTTCCCAAAGCCGTCAAACGCGATGTCCAGGTGATCGCCACCGTCCTCTCAGCTGATGGTGAAAACGATGCCGACATGCCGGGCCTTGTTGCTACTTCTGCCTCCCTTACAGTCTCTGACATCCCCTGGGAAGGTCCTATTGCCGGCGTGCGCGTCGGTATGATCGATGGAGTTTATGTCGCCAATCCTACCTATGCACAGCGCAAAGACTCCAAGCTCGATTTGGTAGTGACTGGTTCAGAACATGCGATCGTCATGGTCGAAGCTGGTGCGAATGAGGTGACGGAGGAAGAAACCTTGGGAGCCATGAAGTTCGCCCACGACGAAATCAAAAAGATCGTGGCCGTAATCAATGATCTGCAAAAACAAATTGGCAAAGTCAAACAAGAATTTGTCGAAGTGGTCACAATTCCCTCCGAACTTCGCGAAGAAGTCGCTGGTAAAATCCGCGCTGACTTGGCCGCCAAACTGGGCGTCCCAGGTAGTGAAGATGGGCTGATCGAAGGCTTTATCGCTGGACTCAAAGACGAATACGTCGATAAACTAGACGCCAGACAACTCGGGGAAATCATCCACGACGTGCTAGGGGAAGAAACCCGCAAAACTACGATCGAAAAAGAACTTCGTATCGACGGTCGCAAATTGACCCAGTTGCGTGAGCTCGAAGCCGAAGTAGACATCCTACCTCGCCCCCACGGTTCCGCCATGTTTAGGAGAGGTCAGACCCAGGTACTTTCTATCGCTACCTTAGGGGCTCCTTCACTAGGTCAAATCCTAGAGACTATGGAGTCCGAGACCGTCAAACACTATATCCATCACTACACTATGCCACCTTATGCTAGTGGTGAAACTGGTCGCTTTGGCGCTCCAGGTCGTCGCGAAATCGGCCACGGTGCACTCGCCGAACGCGCCATTGTCCCGATGCTTCCCGCCGAGATCGACTTCCCCTACACCATCCAGGTGGTATCCGAAGTGATGAGTAGCAACGGTTCAACCAGTCAAGCTTCAGTCTGTGGATCAACCATGGCTCTTATGGCCGCTGGCGTACCGCTTAAAAAACCTGTTGCAGGTATTGCCATGGGCCTCATGTTTGATGGTAAAAAAGCGGTAGTACTGACCGATATTGCTGGCATCGAAGATCACGTAGGGGACATGGACTTTAAAGTGGCCGGTACCAAAGACGGCATCACTGCTCTGCAAATGGATATCAAAGTGAAAGGCATCTCATTTGAAGTCTTAGAAAAAGCGCTTGCTCAAGCCAAAGTAGCACGCCTTGAGATCATGGAAGTCATGCTCAAAGCCATCCCTGAACCCAGGAAAGAATTGAGCAAATACGCTCCCAAGATCGTCCAGTTCGAGATCCCAACCGACAAAATCGGTGAAGTGATCGGTCCTGGCGGCAAGAACATCAAGCTCATCATGTCCGAGACTGGTGCCCAGGTCGACATCGACGACTCAACTGGTGTGGGTAAAGTCACAGTTTCTGGGGTCGACCCAGTTGCCATGGACAAAGCCGTCACTTGGATCAAAGGTATGACTCACGTGGCTGAGCCAGGAGAAGAATACGACGGTAAAGTGACACGTGTCGAAGGATACGGCGCCTTTGTCGAATTTTTGCCCGGCAAACAGGGACTAGTCCATGTCTCTCGCATGTCCAAAGAGTACGTCCAGGATGCTTCCTCTATTGTCAAAGAAGGTGATATTGTGCACGTTTACGTCAAAGGAGTTGATGATATGGGTCGTACCGATCTCTCCATGGTACCTCTAGCCGAACTCAAGCCCGAGGCTCCTCGCGAGCGCTCCGGTGGATTTGGTGGTGATCGCCGCGGAGGCGACCGTGGTGGCTTCCGTCCCCGTCGCTGACCCCAAGGTCCGACCTGCTAAGGAAATCCTGGCCATAGGCCAAGATGTTTAGTCAACTTTAAAATACAAGCAGGAGACCAGGTCGGACCTTTAAGTTGCTATCATGCTATATTTATCTCAATGAAACTCAAATTATTTTTCATTAGTATTTTTGTGCTTTTCGCTCTCGTCGCCTACCAAACTTATCGCAACTACTTTGCTCTCAAATCCATCGACTCGTACGAATCCTGCATCATCGCCAAAGGTAGTATTATCCAAACAACCTATCCAACAAAATGCATAACAGCGTTGGGGACGGAGTTTGCGCAAGTGCCTAAAATGCAAGATACAAGCAATTGGGAGGCACATACTGATGTTAATTTTAAATATTCAATTAAATATCCTCCAACCTATTCTGTAACTACCTATCCTGGAACATGGCTGACTGAGAAGGATGGTCCTTACAGGGTATATATTGTTATCTATCCTCAATCTAATCCACCAGTTACAACAGAACAAGTACCTGATATTTTTAATTTATGTACAGAAAAATATCCATGTACGGAGTACAAGTCTAGCCCTATTATTAACTCACTTCAATTTACGGATATCGATTTAAAAGTTGCACACACCGTACTAACAACACAAGATCTTATATTTATGTTTACCTTAACAAAACCACTCCAAATGAAAAGTTCGTCGAGCTATAAAACTCTAGATTCGAACACAATGAATATTTATAATCAAATTCTCTCCACCTTCAAATTTACCAACTAAACCAAATATCATATATACTAATCTCTATGGAACCAGAAACAGTTGCTCCACAACCTATTATCATCGACCCTCCAGTCGTTGATCAGCAAATTGTTTTACCCACCCCCCAGGTCAAAAAGTTCTCCTTCCT
>JBAQEX010000006.1:0-13190 GCA_049286965.1 Microgenomates group bacterium
TAATGCTGAAAAAATTGTTCGGGACTACCCATATGGTCGTGACGGGGGTGGCGATAGTAAATACACTGACGGGAGACTGTGTGGCGGGGCACGAAGAGGGGTGGGTAAGATTTAGAAAATTGACTGATTTAGAATTTAAGAAATATTTAGATAGTGGGATCTGGGAGGGATTTGCGGGAGGGTACGCGATCCAAGGGGCAGCGGCCCCATATGTTACTGATCAGACTGGTAGTCTATCAGCGATCCTCGGGTTCCCCCTGACTTTAGTAGCTGATTTACTGGAGCAGATGGGGGTTGGGGTAGAGGTGAGTCCAGAGGAATTGGAAATTGAAATCAAAGGGAAAAAAATAGGAATCGAGGGTCAATGACAGGACTAGTTTATGTATTTACTGGCGAGGGGAAAGGGAAAACCTCGGCTGCTCTGGGGGTAGCCACCAGGTCGCTACTATTAGACAAACGAGTAGTTTGGGTGGCATTTTATAAACAAGAATCATGGGGGCTGGCAGAATCTAAATTGAAAAATAAGTTTCCGAATTTGGAGATGTATTTTTCTGGGAAAGGATTTCGAATTATTAAACCTTTACACCAATCAACCATTAAACCATTAAAAGTAGCAAAAGTTGGGAATAAGGGACATGTGGTAGTCGATACGGCCAGCGAAGAAGATCATAAAGCGGCGGCGGAATCTGGCTTGCGGCTTGCAGCAAACAGCTTACGGCAGAAGCCATTCTTGCTGGTAATGGATGAGGTGCTGAATGCAATGTGTGACGGGTTGTTGGAGGAAAAAGATGTTTTAGAGGTTATAGGAAAAAGAGGGGAAACCCATATTGTTTTGACAGGGAGAGGTGAGCCTTCCGGGAGACTCCCGGCAGGCATCTTGGACGAGGCGGACTTGGTTACGGAATGCAAGAAAATCAAGCATCCCTACGACAAGGGTGAGTTGGCAGTAAAAGGACTAGATTTTTAAAGCAAAATTTGCCGTATAATGGGTAAATATGGATAATAAAAAGGAACAGTTGTCTCGAGTGGAAGAAGGAGAGGTAAAAGTACTGCCGGTAGAGGCTCCAAAGAGTACTACGGAGAATACTGAAGTTTCGAGTTGGATGGAGAAGATCGAAAAGAAATTTGCGCGGGTGCCCAATGATACCTCTGACGTAGCTGATGATAGCGTAGTGGTACAACCAAATCCACAGAGCGATCAGCCGCCCGTGACTTTGCCAGTAAACCAAATCCAAATGCAAGCTGGCAAAAAAGCTAAAACTGACACGGGGATAGCCTGGCTTGTGACGTGGGCAATACGCCAGATAAAAAGGTTGAGTAGTTTGGGTCGCCGCGTGCGGCTTGAAGATATGCCGGAGGTCAAATAATGGAAGGACTAGATCAACTGTCGAACGTGATGACCAATTTGGCCTGGGCGCTAGTATTTTTAGCGATAGGCGTATTGGCTTTGTTTGCTTTTGGTTATGCACTACTGCTTTGGATCCGCAATCGCAACCGTGAGGAATATAGTCTGTCTTTTGTAACCCTCGAAGTGGTGTTGCCGCGCGACAATGAAATCAAAATCGATGCGGCTGAACAATTGTTTGCCAGTTTGTACTCGGTCAAAAACGAGGAATGGTATTCTTTCCTCCAGTCTGAGCACGCCATTTCTTTTGAAATAGTGGGACGCAAAGAGGATATAAAGTTTTATGTGTCTGTACCCCATGAACTAATGGAGCTCGTGGAGAAACAGGTACACGGGGCATATCCAGGAGCAGAGATAAAATCAGTTGAGGAGTTTAGTATTTTTGAGGAAAACGGCAAAGTGGCGTTTGAGTCTTTGATCAAGTCGCAAGCGGGATTTTATCCGATCCAATCTTTTCGTGACTTGGCGACTGACCCACTATCGTCCATTACTTCGTTTTTTGCCAAAATGCGCGACGGGGAAGGGGCGATGCTGCAGGTAGTGGTCTCGCCTGCCTCGCATGCCTGGAGTAGTAAGGGACATGGGTATATTAGCCGCGCCAAAAAAGACGAAAGCAATCCTGAGAAAGCTAGTTATAGTGTCGACCCCAAATCACTTGAGGCAATTGAGAGATCGGCAGGGAAACCTGGATTTGAGGTATCTATCCGGCTGGTTGTGAATGCGCCCACCAAACAAGAAGCCCACACACTGCTCAAACAGTTTTCAGGGACGTTTGCTCAGTTTGCGGGACCGTACAACAAGTTTGTGAAGCAATATATTTTCCTGAAGCGACTATTTATGGTGGATTTTATTTATCGATATCCGGCCATGTTTCGTGGTAAGTCGATTTTGAACTCGGAGGAACTGGCGACAATATTTCATTTCCCCAACAAACAAATCGAAACTCCCCACATCCACTGGTTGACTGCCAAAACAGCCCCAGCCCCCTCGCAAATACCCAATACAGGACTTTATCTAGGTAAAAGTGTGTATAGAGGGATGTCGCGCAAAATCTATATCTCGGATAAAGACCGGGCAAGGCACATGTATATCATTGGGAAAACTGGTACAGGCAAGTCAGAGCTACTCATGGACATGATCCTGCAAGACATACGGGCAGGGAAGGGCGTGTGTTTTATAGACCCTCATGACTCGGTGGAGAAGCTACTAGAATATATCCCCCCTGAGCGAGCGGAAGACGTGATTTACTTTAATCCAGCCGATACCGACCGACCGATGGGACTGAATATGCTGGAAGCCCGCACCGAAGAAGAGAAACAGTTTGTGGCCAGCTCGATCATCAACCTCATGTACAAACTATATGACCCACACAAGACAGGTATTATCGGGCCTAGATTTGAACACGCGATCCGCAACGCCATGATGACAGTGATGGTAGAGCCGGGGGCGACCTTTATTGAAATTGTTCGCATCATGACAGACCCCAAGTTTCTCCAAGAATTGCTACCTAAAGTAGAAGACCCGATGGTCCGGCGATACTGGACTGACCAGATTGCACAAACTTCTGACTTTCATAAATCAGAAGTACTTGACTATATCGTGTCTAAGTTTGGACGTTTTATCACCGACAAAATGATGCGCAATATCATAGGCCAATCGTATTCGGCCTTTAACTTCCGCGAAGTGATGGACAAAGGGAAAATACTACTGATCAATCTGGCAAAGGGACGGATAGGGGAAGAGAACTCGGCATTTCTGGGTCTGATATTGGTGCCAAAAATATTGGTGGCTGCTATGTCGCGCCAAGATATCCCAGAGTCTGAGCGTCGCGACTTTAACCTCTACGTCGACGAGTTCCAAAACTTTGCAACCCCAGACTTTGCCACGATACTCTCTGAAGCTCGTAAATATCACTTGAATCTGATTGTGGCCAACCAATTTATCGGACAAATTGAAGAAGAGGTGAAGAACGCGGTATTTGGAAACGTGGGAACACTTTTGTCATTCCGGGTAGGCGTACAGGATGCCAACTTCCTCCAGCATGAGTTTAGCCCCACCTTCTCGGAAGCGGATTTGACCAATGTGGAACGCTACCATACATTTGTGAAGACCATCGTGGACAATGAGCCGATGCCACCATTCTCGATGGACTTGACTCGGGACGTGGAGGCCGAGCGCAAACTAGCTAACCCCAAACTAGCCGAGATGATCAAGAAGCTGAGTAGACTAAAATACGGGAAAGATAAGAATATCTTGGAAGTGGAGATCGCAAAACGAGCTAGATTGTAATCTCTTGACTTTTTGGGTTAGATTTGGGTAAATTGAGGTATGACAAAGGCATTGTTGGAGAAGCATGTCCAGGCTCAGGAGCTTAGAAAGAGGGGGTGGAGCTATTCTGCAATAAAAAGAGAGCTTGGTATAGCTAAATCTACTGCGAGTGCATGGTTGAATAAATATCCCTTGTCGCACGCCCAACTTGATAAATTGCAGTTTCATAATGAACATAGAATAGAAGCTTTTAGGGCCACGATGGCGAGAAAGAAACAAAAATTGTTTGACCTAGCAGTGAGCGAGCAAGAAAAAGTAATAAACGAGCTAACTGAGAAAGAATTATATCTTTGTGGACTCGCGCTTTATTGGGGAGAGGGAGGTAAGACCCAATATTCAAACCTGACTTTTGCCAATACTGATCCGAGAATGATTAGGTTTTTCTTAGAATGGCTTCGAAGAGCGATCCGTTATCCAGATGACCATATAAAAATAAAACTACATCTATATAAGGATATGAACATAGATACTGAAATACAATATTGGAGCGAAGTAACAGGGATTAGAAGTGAACATTTTTCAAAACCATATATTAAAGCGACTACGCTCAGAGGGTTGACATATAAAACGAGGGGACATGGGACCTGTAACGTGGTTGCGTGTGGGTTAAAATTTTCAAGACCAGTGTTTGCAGGAATGGAAGTATTATCGGGGAAGTATTAATCTCATGATAAAATAATCTGGCAATGAGGGCCAGTAGCTCAATGGCGGAGCAGTCGGCTTATATCCGATCGGTTGTAGGTTCGAGCCCTACCTGGCCCACTTACGTGTTAGAATGGGAGGGCAATGACAGATCAAAAGATAGACCCGAGACTCATGAAGGTGGCTGATCAAGTGTTTTGGGATGAGTTTTACCAGACAGAAAAACAAGCTGATAGATATATAGTGATAGATAGTAAGAATAACAAAGTGGTGGCGCAGAATGTGAAGCTAGTGCAGGGGATGAAGAAGGTAAAGGTCTAGTTTACAGCTCAGCAATTTTCAACTTCTTGGGTTCGGATTTGGTGCCGTTGAGAAAAGCGAGGTATTTTTCGGTGGTGGAGAGTCTTTTGTGGCCGACCATGTGGGAGAGTTCGACGATGGGAATACCGGCTTTGAGTTGTTCTACCACAAAAGTATGTCTTAAATCATTGACCTTGGCACCTTCGATCCCAGCGATGCGGAAGTAACGATTGACGGCCGTGCGGATGTTGCGGATCAAGAATGGATTGCCAGTTTTGGTGATAAAGAGGGTGGTGTTTTTGGTTTTGGGGCGACTGGCGACATATTTTTCGATAGCCGATTTGGCAGTTGAGTTTAGAGGGACTCGTCTTGCTTCGTGGCTCTCATAGGCGCGGATTTTGAGATGAGATTTTTCGATGGAAATATCTTGGAGCTGGAGCCCAGCTAGTTCACCGATCCGCAGCCCAGTTTGCAGGAGCAACTCGACGATGCCATACATGCGGATATCGTCTTTGACCGAGTCGCGGAGGGCGCGATACTCGAGGGGGGAGAGGATACGAGCTGGAGCAATTTCGTATTTTGGGTGACTGACGGAAGTGGCGGGGCTTGTGGCCATGACACCTTCACCAATTAAATATTTAAAAAATGACTTGATGGAGTTGAGTTTGCGGGAGATGCTTTTGAGGGTATATTTGTTGTCTTTGAGGGATTGTTTGAACTGTTCGAGATGATCGGTGGTGACATCTTTGGCTTCGACAATACCTAGTTTAGCCAAGAACTCGAGGAGTTGGTCTAGGTCTTTGGCGTAGGCTAGAATGGTAGCAGAAGCTCTACCATTTTTTTGGAGAAATTTGATAAATTGAGCTTTTTGCGCTTGCATACGTGTAATAATACTATATTATGGGTTATAAAGCAATGATTTGATGATATGCGGAAAATAATACTATACGGCGTAATTTTATTCCAAATCCTGATCATTATTTCTCTGGTGAGGGGGATCCAATTGTCGAGCAGGTCCGCTAGCCGTATTGCAAGCATGCAAGAGACTAAAGCAAAACTAGAGCAGGAGAGGGAAAAATTGCAAAAAGAAAAAGAAGAAGTCTCGAGCGATTTTTATCTGGAAAAAGTGGCGAGGGATGAGCTGCACCTATCTAAGCCTGGTGAAACGGTCGTGATCATACCAGATAGTGTGATTGTAGGGGCCCAGATAAATGAGCCCAAAATAGAGGTTGAGATACGCAAACCCAACTGGGTCAGATGGTTAGAGATTTTGAGTGGTAAAAACTAGCGGAGAGTACAGGGGTCGAACCTGTTAGTCCTTACGGACATCAGTTTTCAAGACTGACGCATTACCGTCCTGCCCACTCTCCACCATACGTATTATACCTGAGATATAATGAACTTATGAAACAGGTAACTTTGGAAGAAATCAGCGCTGGGGGAGTGGTATATCGTGCTGTGCACGAAATACCAAATTCCAATAATCAAGTTCCAAACAAATTTGAATTTTTAATTGGGAAACACTCTGGGTATCATAAATGGGTGCTACCCAAAGGACTGGTAGAAAAAGGCGAGAGTAGGGTGGAGGCGGCAACGCGGGAGGTGATGGAAGAGGTGGGGGTGGAGGCGAAAATTGTAGAAATGGTGCCACTCCAAATAGTTAAGTATTACTACTTTGCCGACATGGGCGAGATCATAAATAAAAATCCCCATACGGAAGATACGACGCGACGCGTAAAGACCTACCAGGAAGACCCAGCCTTCGCCAAGGCTTCGGCGGGCAAAGCGAGAGTCCACAAACAAGTGGTTTTTTATCTGATGGAGGTGGAGAAAGATTTGGGTGGCGCGGGGTGGGAGATGGAAGAGCGCAAATGGGTCTCATATGATGAGGGGATGAAGATGCTCGCATTTGAGACGGAGCGGGAAGTGTTTGAGGCGGCGTGGAAGGAGCTAAATGGACAGTAGTGGATTTGCTGCTCGAGTCGATAGTATTCCTGATGCAGGGATTGGCTCGATCATGAGTTTTGCCTCAAAATTTGAAAACACTATTTCCTTTGGCCAAGGAGCTCCGCAGTTTCCCACGCCCAACTTCGTATATGAAGAACTTGGAAAACGAGCCAAAACAGACTCCAGCTTGGGGATGTATAACTCGGTAAACGATAAAGTCCAAACTCCACTTAAAAGATTGATCGTGAGTGAGATGAAAGGTAAGTATGGTTTTGAACCAGATATTTCGGAGATTTATCTGACAATTGGGGGTTTGGGTGGATTGTTTGCTGCGCTAATGAGTATAGTGGAGAAGGGTGATGAAGTGATATATCTGGACCCCAGCTACCCCCTACATCTCTCTCAGATAGCCATAACAGAAGCTGTTCCAGTTTACGTGCCACTAATAGAGGAGTTGGGCTGGAAAATAAACCTAAATGGGATCAAGCAGGCAATTACTAAGAAGACTAAGGCAATTGTATTGACTAACCCAAATAATCCAACTGGAACGGTCTTGACTCAAGAAGAGGTGCGGGCTTTATCAGATTTAATACTTGAAAATGACTTGTATTTGGTGTTAGACGAGGCCTACGAGTATCTGACCTATGAGCGGCCACTCTTTAGTCCTATGATGCTCCCAGATTTGAGAGAGAGGATTGTGCTGAGTAAAAGTTTTTCCAAGGAATATGCGATGACTGGTTGGAGGATAGGGTACTTGTGGATGAAAGAGAAGTTGAGAAACAAAATTCACGGAGTTCATCTACATTTTTCACTCAACCCTGCAACTATTGCAATAGCGGCAGCAACCATTGTACTAGAAGATCCAAGGGGAAAACTGGCCATGCAAGCTATGCGGAGCACCATTGAGGAAAGTAGGGAAGTAATCTGTTCCAGGATGGACAGACTAACAGGCTTGTTTAGTTATGTGAAGCCGATGGGGGCATTTTACTTATTCCCCAAAATACTTCCAAGAGATTTGGGGGCAAAAGACCTAGCAATAAAGTTGATTGAACAAGTCGGGGTGATAACTATACCAGGCGACACGATGGGTCCAGCTGGGGTAGGCCATCTTCGATTCTCGTTTGCGACTTCCAAAGAAAAGATATCTGAGGGATTTGATAGACTGGAGCGGTTTGTAGCGAAGATGTGATTGTGCCTCTGACCAGAGTTGAACTGGTATTGCCGGCTTCGGAGGCCAGAGCTCTATCCAATTAAGCTACAGAGACTCTAGTGCGCCCAGAAAGAATTGAACTTTCATCAGAGGATCCGCAATCCCCTATTCTATCCGTTAAACTATGGGCGCAATACTTGTATTATACCTCAAGATAGGGATTTAAGAGTTTTCCAGGGGGATTTTGTTGCCTAGCCACTTGCTGGCTTTGTCGACAAACGAGTCGGTGGGTTTGACCAGGGGGATTTTGCCCCCGATTTCTTTGATAATATTTTCGCGTTTTTTATCGTCTAGGACGAGAAGGATGACACCAGGGAGGGCAGCGTAGGTTTTGCAGATGATGACCTCTTGGTCCCATTGTTTTTTGAGCCAAAAATTGCTGAGCTTAGCCCACTCGTAGAGCTTGTCGTCAGTCCTGATGCCACTGGTTGTGATCTGGTGCTTGGCGTCATCGGGCTTGTAGGTGGCCAGGACATAGGAGAGGAAAGCGAATGCCATAATAACACCGATAAGCAAAAACTCTTTAAGGAGGAGGAGGATAACCCCTAGGAGGAAAGCGATAGAAAGGATGGTAGTATAAAATTCGCGCGAGCGGATTTTATAGGGCCTGGATGGAGCAGACCACTCGAGAATTACTTTTTCGACTTTGACGTTTTCGGGGATATCACCGGTTTCTTTTTGATAAATGGGTTTTGAGTTTGTGGCCATAGATTTAGTATATCAGAGCGGAAGATACAGGAGTCGAACCTGTTATTCGTTACCGAAACTAGTTTTCGAAACTAGCGCATTACCGTCCTGCCCATCTTCCAGTGAATATATTTTACCAGACAAACTAATAACCAGACGGTGGTTTGACTTTGTCGCCCAGGATAGAGAGAGGATGATACGAGAGATATTGGTAAATATTTTCGATATCTTCCAAGAGGAGTGGGAGATTGCCGTGGCGCTCGACCACGAGATTTTTGCAATATTTTTCGGTTTTGGCAAAATCATTTTTAAAACTTTGATTGATATCTTTCCACATAATATCTTTGAGCAGGTTGGCAAGTTCTAGTGAATAGGGGATCACCCCTATTTGGAGGAGAAAAGCGATGGCGGGGTAACCGAGATAGCCTGTCCAATAGCTGCCGTTGTCGTTGCACACGATGGCGTTTGCTTTGGGGTCGTAGGTGACTGTGTAAAATTTGTTACCGCTACTTGAGTAAACTTTGGCAGAGTCCCCCTCGACATGGATGCGTTTATCGGCTACACAACCGAGCGCTTCATAGACTTTGATGATTGGTGGCTGTTTCCAGATAGGCATATACAAAGTATAATACATCTTTACGGGAGGAGTGGCTCAGCGGCTACGGCACAGCATTGGAAATGCTGCGTGTGCAAACACTCGCGGGTTCGAGTCCCGCCTCCTCCGCCAAAAAAGGATAGAATAAAGTTATGCAAAACATTTTAGAGATGGCAGATTTTAATCCCCCTTATGATCAGATGATTTTCCCAGGCAAGGCAGAGGACGAGAAAATCCTTTACGTAACCAGAGAAGCCTCCATGGTGCTGCTAGTGCGTCTCATGGCTTTTAGCGTGGTAGATGCGATTGCGATACTCATTGGGGCACTACTGATAGCCAATATGGGCAAGACCCTGGGTTTTGCGTACGGGGCGATCGTAGCGATGATCCTAGTCATTGGCGCACTGGTGATGGGACTAGGTATGTGGTGGATATTCAAGGTTTACAACAAGACTATGTTTATCATCACGACTCGCCGACTGACCAAGTTTATCCATACGACACCCTGGACCCGCTACCAGATGTCACTAGGGCTCGACAAGGTAGTGGACTCGGCGGCATATAGCAAAGGTTATTTCCAGTCTATTTTTGGGCTCGGGACCTTTGTAGCTCGGTCGAGTGCCGGCAATATCAAAAACTTTAAAATCGAAAATATCCATTTTGCAGAGGACTTGCACAACTGGATGAACAAACTGATGTTTGTGTTTAATAAAGAGCAAGAAAAACTAGATGAATTTAGGCCCTTTACGGCTAAGAAATTGGGCGAGCGGTATTAAAAAAATATGAAACTAAATGTTCTTGGAACTGGTACGTTTTTTGCTACCATAGATAGAACTGCTTCAGCATATGTCCTTGAGTGGAATGGCAAGAAGGCCCTGATTGATTGTGGACCCGGTACGCTGGTTCGTTTATCGCAAATGGGGATCAAGCCTGAAGATTTAAACTATATTTTTATAACACATTTTCACCCTGACCATACTTCAGAGCTATTCCCTCTGTTTATGAATTATCGACTAAGAGATTTATTTGATCCAGGCAGCATCACAAATTTTCCAATTATTTTTGGGCCACCTGGGATTGAGAAATACTTGATAGAGTATGCCAGGATGGCAGAATTACCTGCTTATGAGGGTTGGGGGAAGATAGTGGTACATGATTTCGAAAGTAAAATAGAGATTGATAATGCAGAGGTAAAGCCTTACAAAGTAAAACATGGAGCCTTTGGGATAATGGCCAGAGCCTACGCACTACGTTTTGAAAGTGAGGGTAAGACAGTTGTATTTTCGGGAGATACTCAGGATTGTGAGGGGATCAGGCAGGCCTGTCTGGGGGCTGATTTGTTTGTTTGTGATGCGTCTTATCCTAAAAATATCAAGCTTCCCGCCCACATGAATACGGTGGAAATTGGTGAGATTGCAACGAATTCTAAAGTAAAGAAGATTATGTTGACCCATTTTTACCCGCAGTATGACAAAATTGATTTAGTGGCGGAAGTCAAAGAAAAATTTGCGGGAGAAGTAGAACATGGGCAGGATTTGAGTATTATTGAGGTTTGATGAGAGTGATATCAATCAAAGAGGTTTGGTTCGGCACGAAGAATTGATTTCACTACTGCCATAGTTGTTAGGACATGGAATGTATGTAATATTTTACTCCCCCTCTCTTTGTAGGGACCCGCAATATCATGTTCTTTTATTGCTCTTGAGAGTCTGTAAGTAATATTTGCTTCTGTGCGATATCCAGCTTCTTGATCACAGTGTCTCCCGCTCGTGCACGTCTTACAAATACTATCTTTCCCTGTGGGGAGAAGTATTGTTTTAGTTTTATCTTCTAACTCCCAATATCGTTGTAGAGTACCAATAATTGCGGCACTGTATATCTGCTCATTCCTTTGTGAACCCACTGTATCTATATACATATACTCCGCATAGCTGCCGGCTATTGAGGCATTCTGCCTGAGTGCGTGCAAATGTGTCTCTAAGTGTTCTTGATAAATTTCAGCACCCAAAAAATAGAATTTTTGAATTTCTGGCAAGTGGTGAAAACGAATCCTAATGGGCTCTATCGTCATGGGCGGAACTATAACACTTTGCCTGATATAATCAAGACATGAATGATCAGGTGGAACTAGTTAAAAGCAAGATAGATATCGTAGAGATCATTGGCGAGCGAGTGCAACTAAAGAAAGCAGGGCGACACTTTAAAGGACTTTGCCCGTTTCACTCAGAAAAATCACCCAGTTTTATAGTGTCTAGCGAACGCCAAAGCTTTAAGTGTTTTGGCTGCCAAGAGGGGGGGGACGTGCTCACTTTTATGCAAAAGTATGACGGGTATAGTTTCCTGGAAGCTTTGGAGATACTGGCAAAGCGGGTGGGGGTGACACTGGAATCATACAGACCTACTTCCCAGGACTCTTACAAGAAGAAATTACTCGAGATTATGTCGCTGTCGAGTGAATATTTTCACTTTTTACTGACAAAACATCAAAGCGGGGAAGAGGCGAGGGCATATCTGAAAGAAAGAGGGATCACGAATGAGGCGATAAATCAGTTCAATCTGGGGTATGCGCCAAATCAGTGGCGCAGTGTGTCGGATTATTTGATAAACAAAAAGAAGTATTTGCCAGAGGAGCTGGAGGCAGTGGGACTGGTGATACGCAAAGATGCAAATGGTTTTTATGATAGATTCCGTGGCCGCGTGATATTTCCCCTCAAAGACCACAAAGGAGTAGTAGTTGGATTCTCTGGTAGGACCTTGATAAAGGATGATAAAGAGGCTAAATACATCAACTCACCAGAAACCATGCTGTACAGCAAGAGTCGGATGCTTTACGGACTATGGGAGAACAGGGAATATATCCGTAAGGACGACGCCATAGTGCTCGTGGAGGGGGAGCTAGACGTGATCCCATCGTGGCAAGCGGGCGTCAAAAATGTAGCGGCGATCAAGGGGAGCGCGTTTACAAATGAGCAGGCCCAGCTAATGACTAGGTTTACCAAAAATGTGATCATGTCGCTAGACTCAGATAGTGCGGGGCAAGAAGCAATTAAGAGAGCTGTAGTGATTGCTGAAAACTTGGATATGAGCATCCGGGTGGTGCAAATTACGGGAGGCAAGGACCCAGGCGACGTGGCAACCAGTAACCCTAGGGCATGGCGAGAAATGGTTTCAGCGGCCGTTTTGTACTGGGACTTTTTGATAGATAGTACCCTGGTCCGCAATGACCCCAAAACGGGGGCAGGAGCCAGAGCCATATCCAGTGAAGTGATCCCCGCTTTGTCGCAAATCGCCAACTCGGTCATGCGGGCCCATTATGTGTCTGACTTGGCTCGCAAACTGAAAGTACCAGAAGAAAGCATTTATAGCGAGATTGAGCGGACTCTAAAGAAAAAAGAACTAAACATTCTAAAGCAGACGGTGAGTTCAATAGAAAAAGGCAAGGTGAGTAGGAGGGGAGAACTAGAGGAATACCTACTGGCCATATCGTTGCAATTTTTTGATCAACTTGTGCAAATTTTACCTAAGATAGATGTCAATTGGATTGAATCTCCAGCCGTCAAAAAGATCGTGGACAGACTGCAAAACTTTGATCAGAAGTTAGTTTTTAAAATCCAGGATTTTTCGCAAGCTCTGGCCAGCGAGCTCCAGCCACTGCTCGACTCTACCTATTTGCTAGATTTATCCCGGGTGGATGATCCAAGTAAAGAATGGGAGCGAGTGGCAAAAGAAATACACGCCATGCACGTCCATAGTGAGCTAAAAAAACTGGCGACCGAGATAGCAGAGGCTGAGCGCAAGGGTGAGGTGACGGAGGAGCTCCAGACTAGATTTGTAAATCTCTCGAAGAGTTTGAACGGGGAGTAGTAGGTAGTCAAAGCCTATATCTGGTATAATGCAGATATGACAGCCAAAAAAGTCGTTTCCAAACCAAAGATCAAGAAAATAGCCAAGAAACCAGTCGTAAAAGACAAAAAATTGCCTGGCAAGGCTGTTGTGACAAAAAAGGCTGATGTGGTGACTGAAGTACACGACAAAGACGGCAACTTGCTCATGAGTGATGGGCGCAAGAAAAAAGT
>JBAQEX010000007.1:0-15800 GCA_049286965.1 Microgenomates group bacterium
CAAGCTCCAGAATGAGATTGGTTGCGCGGTCGAGGGCGAGATCAATAGTACGTGGGTCTAAAAATTTGTCATAGTGCGAGACAGTTTCGTTGATGATTTTGAGTCGTCTGGAAGTCTTGCGAATAACGCGAGAGTCGTAGTTACCACTGTCCAAAATGATGTCAGTGGTTGAAGATGAAACGCCAGTGTTTTTACCGCCGACTATTCCTCCGATCACTGTGACCTCACCACCTGAGGTGAGGACGAATGTATCTTTGTCTAGTTTGACCTGTGTGCCTAGTAGGGTTGTGAGTTTTTCACCGTCACAGCTCGCGCGGATGGTAATGTCTTTACCTTTGAGACATGAGATATCTTGGGCATGCATGGGTTGGCCGTATTCGACCATCACAAAATTGGTAATATCGACGATGTTGTTTTTACTCTCGATCCCGTAGGATTTGAGGCGATCTACCAACCATTTGGGTGAGGGTCCCACCTTGACTCCTTTGAAAATCCTTGTTTGGAAACGACGGACGTGGGGAGTCTCGATCTTGATTCGGATTTTGTCGCTACCTGGGATTGGTAGCGCTGGTTTTACCGAGACTTTGGGATAGTTGAGCTTGATGCCCTCAAATGCAGCCAGGTCACGGGCGCAGCCTATCATCGAAAGTAAATCGGAACGGTTTAGTCGTTGCTCGAGATCCAAAACATTGGTTTCGTCGAGCGGTTTGTCGAGCATGAGCCCAAGCTGGGTAAAGTCTGAAGCAATCTCTTTAATCGATTTGTTAGTACTTACGTAGTCTTTGAGCCAAATGAGAGGGATTTTCATAGGTATGCTATTTCACCTCCGTATAATTTGCGGATGTCAGGGATGTTGTATTTGGTCATAACCATACGGTCTAGCCCTACCCCAAATGCAAAGCCAGAGTAAATCTCTGGATCTATGCCACAAGCTTTTAGAGTGTTGTAGTGGATCATGCCTGATCCACCCATTTCTATCCATCCTCGATATTTACATACTTGGCATCCTTCGCCTTTACAGAAAGTGCATTGGATATCCTGGCCAAGACCAGGACTAACTTCGGGGTAGTATTTGTAGCGGAAGCGAATTTTGATTTCTGGTCCCCAAAGGTACTCAAACCAAGCGGTGATCATTTGCTTTAGGTGTCCCATATTGATTCCCTTATCGACTACAAAACCTTGATATTGATAGAAGAATCCCGCGTTGGTGAGACTAGTTGTCTCATTGCGATAACATTTGCCTGGCACCACTACGCGCATTGGCGGCTTATGCTCACTAAGCATCCGAGTTTCGACCGAGCTAGTGTGGGTGCGCAGGAGGAGGTTGGGCTCTTCGATAAAGAGCGAGTCTTGGAGATCGGTGGCGGGATGGCCTTCTGGCAAGTTGAGGCGACGGAAGTTGTACTCGACATCTTCGATCTCTGGACCTTCACCAATGGAAAATCCCTGGCGCAAGAAAAATTCGTTCATTTCGCGGATGATAACTGTGGTCGGATGGAGCCGTCCGATTGGTTGCGGAGTACCAGGGATGGTGAGATCAATTTGCGGGTTTTGGGAGACACTACTTAATTCTTTGCGTTTATCAGCAACGGCAGATTCTTGAGATTTTTTGAGCTCATTTAGCAAGGGACCGTAGGCCTGTTTATCCTTCAAGGTGAGACCTCGTAGGGCTCCAAGTAGTTCTGTCGTCATCCCCTTTTTACCGAGGTATTTTAGGTACAGGGTGTCGAGGTCGGCAGCAGATTTGAGTGAGGCTAAATCAGCCTTGAATGCCTCCCGTATTTGTTTAATTTGTTTGTCCATATGTTTTATTTTACCCTATTTATGAAATGTTTTTGAGCCATTTGATAATAATGTTTGTGTAATCTATGACAGAGCCGATATTTATGTACTCGCCTTCCCCGTGAGTATCGCCACCAATGGGTTGACTCACGACCACTGGCATATTTTTGGCGGAGAAATATCTGCCGTCTGAGGCACCGTACTCGGCGATAGAAAGTTCACCTTGTTGGAAGGGCCCGATGAGTTCGATCCAGGCCCGGACGTACGGAGACTCGAGATCAGCTATAAACGGCTCGGCTTGAATGATTAGCTCCACATTGTTCTCTCCAAAGATAGTGCTTATTTCTTTCAGTACATTAGTTGGGTTCACCTGCGCTTGGTATCTGATATCAAGGGTGGCTTCTGCCACGCTGGAAACTTGATTGGTTTGGGTCCCACCTTTGATTGTCCCGATGACTACCGTAGTTTTTTCTGTCTGGTGAGACGGAGTTGGATACAAGGTTCGTAACCTTGCAATGCGGGCAACCATCTGATCGATGGCGCTATCACCACCCCACGGCTCTGAGGCATGACTAGTTTTGCCGGTAGCTTTGACCTTGAGTTGCAACACTCCTTTGGCAGACTTTACGACATGCCAATTGGAGCCACCATCGGGGATGAGCACAATGTCCCCGGTATATCCGATCTCGTTGACCAGATAGCCTACTCCGTTTGCTCCCCCTACTTCTTCGTCGCTCGTGATCATGATGGCAAGAGAGGGTAAAGACCCCTTTTCTAGATAGAGATGTTTGAGGGCTACGATATAGGCCGCGATCGCGAACTTCATATCCATGACTCCCCTACCGATCCAGTTGTTGCCGACTACTTGCAGCTTGTACATACTAGATCGAGCGGGCACGACATCTAAGTGCGCGTTTAAAATGACATGGGTATGCTTACTTTTTGAGGTAGACCAAACTACTGACTTTACGCTATTTTTTGCATAAATAGTTTTGATGAATGGGTACCAAGATAGTTCTTTAGCAATAAAATCATATGCCTGATCAATGGACGGGTTATGCCCTGACGTTGTCTCGAGTTTGACTAATCGGGACAGGATTCTTTTTAGTTCATTTTTCATAAAATTTATTCCTAGTGTTTAAATAATGCATCCTCCCATGTCTTTTGGATTCCCCCGGTAGTAGCCTGCCCACATATTTATTGTGCTATCTATACCTTGTATTACACTCAGAATGCCCGCATAAACCCATGTATCTAGATTGAGAGTATGAAGAGATTTCTCGTAGTGATTTGCAGTTTTGCGAAGACCTACCTCCCACCTTGGAGAATCTTTGGCAGATAATTGCCATGGCCTAACCATAGCTGGTTGCATCCCAGAACTTATTAGTTCGTTTATCAAAGCTATGTTTTCTACCGGTAAATAACACGTGACAATCTGGAGCCCAAGATCAAGTCCTAAATCAACTAAGGAAATTATTGATTTGGAGTCACCACCTTCTACAAATCCAGATGCGTCTGGACTAATAATGATACATCTTGCATCATTATTGCTAAGAGCAATGATATCTGGCGTTAATTGCGTATGCGCAAGTCCACGCCTTTGGATATTTTTTTCGATACGATCTTTGACTATTGAGGCGGAAGGTAATACTGATTTTACTAGATCAATATCTTTATCCTGACTAACAAGAGAATCTGCCATATTGTCTACTAGTCTGCGTACGTAGTTGTTGCTCCATTTGCACATAGTCGAATTTAATTCGTTCGTGCTTTGTGCAAGTGATAGACCGCTCATGTGTACCATGCTTTCTCTGGCGGGACCTGAATCATTTTTGTGAGCATAAACTACATGTTTACCAGCTTCTACAGAGATAGGATATAGTCTTAGATCATACGCATGCGCAGCTTTTTGCATGCCTATTTGATCTGCGCGAACATCTGCCCACGGGATTACACCTTTTTTGATAGCTTTCATTTTTAAGTTATCGGTTAAACCTTGACCTAAATGATGTTTTCGCAGGTCTGGATCTACGAGTACCCGCTTGATTTCTGCCATGTATCCTTCACCTAGCACTGCAGTACCACGAATATTTTTGTCACTGTCTTCAACTACAATCCTATCGATACCTGATGCAATCTCGATTTTCAATGCCGATGGATCATAGACAGATTCAAATGGATATCCTGGCATGCCACGCTTGGCTAAATCTGCAAGTTGTCCAGCATCGCCTGGAACTGCTTGTCTAATTTGTATTTCTTTGTTCATATATATTCCTAAAAATTTTGATAAATATTTTGTGACGAGGCAAAAAAGACCCCGCTACTTTGCGGGGTGGTTTGGGTAAAAATTGTTGAAAAAGTTTACGCTACAAACGCCCCGCTGGTAAACGAGGTAAATGAAAATTGTATGTTTTGTGCGTAGGACATAGTGAGAAAGATACTACCTTTGGAAAAATCTGTCAAATTTCCTCAAGCATCTTTTTTGGTTTCGTGAATCTGTGGCCATTTATCGGGATCGGTCCAACATTTTAAACAGAGATCACGATATGCGACTTGATGTCCCCAATTCGTAATAGTCACCACTTTTTCCATAACCTTGATTGATTTGTGGCAGAGGTCGCATTTGTGTGAAGTGCTCATGTTTCTATGATAACGCGGGAGAATGGAGGGTCGTCAACTGAGATGAAATACAGCGAAAGACGTCTATATACGCCAAAAGCAACCTTCCAGTCAGCAAACCCTTATTAGTGGGAATGTGCGGATGGTTGCTTCTCGCAAAAAGAGACTATACACTATGAGACTAAATAGCGCAAGGGGCAAATTAACCGTTAATGGTTTTTACGACTTTGGCAAAGGTACCCGGATCTGATACTGCCATGTCGGCGAGGATTTTGCGGTCGAGGATGACGTTCTTTTTGGTCATGGCATTTATAAATTTGCCATAGGTAAAAGTAGCGTCAAGGGCACGCAGGGCGGCATTGATACGGACGATCCAGAGAGTACGGAAGTTGCTTTTGCGATCTTTGCGACCCTGGAACGAATAATCAAGGGCGTGGAGATAAGCTTCGTGAGCCACTTTCCAGAGGCGATGTTTGGACATGCGGAAACCTTTGGTGCGATTTAAGACCGCTTTGTGGCGTGCGCGTTTGGCTGGACCGTTTGTGACTCTACTCATATGCTTAGATTAATCCTAGTATTTTTTTAATACGACGTGCTGTGCCACCTGTGAGGAATTTGACGGCTTTCATGCGGCGAACCTGAGCCTTGCCTTTGTGAGAGCGACGATGGCGCATATTTTGGGTGCGACGGATGACTTTGCCGGTCGCGGTGACTTTGACACGTCTAGTGAGTGAGCGTTTGCTGCGTCTTTTGGTTGATTTCATGATTTATGCCTTTTTCTTTGTCGGATTTAAAATCTGAAATAGCTGTTTGCCCTGGAGCTTGGGAGTTCCATCGGTGACTGCTATCCCCTCAAGTTGAGACATAATCTTTTTGATCAAATCATGTCCAAACTCGACCTTGGTAATTTGGCGACCTGAGAATTTTACCACAATCTTGACCCTGTCACCACCCCCTAAAATGTCTTTGATCCGCTCGACACGCGTATCCATATCCCCTTGGCCGATAAAGGGGGAAAAACGGATTTCTTTGATCTCGACTTTGCCACTACTAGACTTGGCGTCGCGCTCCTTTTTGGCTTCCATGTACTTGTATTTTTTAAAGTCGATGACTTTGGCCACTGGGGGCTTGGCCATGGGAGCGATCTCTACCAGATCAACTCCTTTGTCGTGGGCGATATTGAGTGCCTCAGTTTTGGACATGACGCCGATTTGCTTGCCGGTTTCGTCAACCACGCGGAGCTCGGTCGCTTTGATAAATTGGTTGATGGCGGTAAATTTCATGAGGTCATTATACCTTACCCACGATCTCTTGTTTCAGTTTGGCAATGGTTTCATCAAGATTGAGCGTGATTTGCTCGCTAGCTCTATTTTTGAGGGTAATGGTCTTGTTTTCGACCTCCTGCTTGCCTAGGATCGCCATGTATGGCACTTTCATGTTGCGTGCATTCACCATTTTTTTGCCTAGGGTGTTGGCGGACTCGTCGATTTCGACCCTGATCCCCTCTTTTTTGAGCGCAAGAGCTACTGATTTGGTGTACTCGAGCTCGTTTTCGGAAATAGGTAATAATGCGACCTGGACGGGAGAGAGCCAGAGGGGGAAAGCGCCTCCAAAGTGTTCGATGAGGAAAGCCATGGTGCGTTCAAATGCCCCGACACTACTCCTGTGGATCACGATGGGTTCGATTTTGCTGCCCGCACTGTCGATGTAGGTGAGTTCAAAACGCTTGGGCATGACAAAGTCGTACTGGCAAGTAAAAGCAGTCTCTTCTTTGCCAAGCACGTTTTTGATCTGCACGTCGATCTTGGGTCCGTAAAAGGCAGCTTCATCGGCTGCTTCGTAAAACGGAGCTTGTCTTGCTTTGAGGACGCTGCGGAGAATTTCTTCGGCGTGGTCCCACGAAGCATCATCTTTGAAATACTTTTTGGTATCCTCGCGATTGCCTAGTGAGAGACGATAGCGGAAGTCGACTCCTTTGACCATCCCAAAAGTTTGATTGATGTATTCGATTAAATCGAGCACCCCGTTGATTTCGTCAGTTGCCTGCTCACGCGTTGCGATGATATGTGCGTCAGCTAGACAGAACATCCGGACGCGCATTAACCCTGAGAGTTCGCCACTTTTTTCGTATCTAAAGAGATCGGCTAGCTCGGCATAGCGAACGGGGAGCTCTTTGTAGCTGCGAGGGCGAGAATCGTAAAGCTGGAAATGATGGGGACAGGTCATGGGGCGCAAGATGAGCTCGTCTTCGTCGACGATCATGGGAGGGTACATCGTGTCTTTGTAGTATGGGTAGTGGCCGCTCTTCCTGTACAGATCGACTTTGGCTAGAGGCGGAGTCACAACGTGTTGATATCCTCTTTTGATTTCTTCATCGACCACAAAGCGCTCCAGTTCGCGCCTGATGGTGGCGCCGCGCGGAGTGAGCATGGGTAAACCCTTGCCGACTAAATCTGAGAAAGCAAACAAATCGAGTTCGACTCCGAGCTTGCGGTGGTCTCTTTTTTTTGCTTCTTCCTGGAGAGTGACGTAGGCGTCTAATTCTGCTTGGCTATAGAAAGCCGTGCCGTAGATGCGAGTAAGCATCTTGTTTTTCTCATCCCCTCGCCAGTAAGCACCGGCTACAGAGAGGAGTTTGAAATATTTGAGGTCCTGGTTTGGGTGTTCCACGTGACCACCCCTACAGAGATCGCGGAATTTGCCGGACTGGTAAACGGTGAGCTTTTCGGCGCTATGTTCCTGAATAAGCTCGAGCTTGTAGGGATTGCCCGCAAATTCTGCTTGGGCCTCTGCGAGTGATAGCTCTTTTTCTTCAAATGAGGACCAGGTATTTGCCAGTTTGTGCATGACTTTCTCTATTTTGGGGAAGTCGGATTCAGCGATTTTGAGATCGTCGATGTCATAATAAAAACCATTTTCAATGGAAGGACCTAAGGTGAGTTTGGCATCTGGGTAGAGCTGCATGATGGCAGCGGCCAGCAAATGAGCTGTGGAGTGACGGAGTTGATCTAAATTTTGTTCGTTCATATTTTCCTTGTGTATAGTATATCAGTTAAATTTGTACAAAAAATCCCCTCTTCGGGGACTTGGCTTGCGTACACGACAAACCAACCCCTAGGGGTGAGTAGTTGTGGTGGTGGTAAGTAGGATTTGTTTCATGAGTTTATTATGACATGTCTGTCAAATGAGTGGGCGGTATAGGGATCGAACCTATGAACCTCTTCAATGTCAATGAAGCGCTCTACCAACTGAGCTAACCGCCCTACGGGTTGTATTTTAGCATCTCATCGCCGATTGCCAAAATGTGTCGTTGTAAATTAACACTGCTGTAGTTGACTGCACATACTCCATAGTAGTTGTCCCTGGTGGGTTTAGTGGCTCGTGCATCAAGTTGAGTATGATGAAATTGGTGTTTTGGGATTTGTAGTAGTTGTGACCAGTAATTAACTAATTTTTCGGGATTTTGATCAGCTCTCCCAAAAATCTCCGCGCGAAGTTTTGACTCGTCTATTTTGTAGAGTTTGCGAATCAGATTGATAAAAAGTAATACCAATTGTGGGTTTGCATTGCCAAGTCCTAGTCGTCCATTAGTTTTAAATCCATCACCTAGATATAGACCCGCCAAAAATAATTCCAGAGTTGAATTGTTTAAAGTTAGGGTTTTGATAAACTTCGCTGCTTGAACTTGATTTTCTATAATGTTTTTTTGTTTTGCCTCTTTTTTGACCTCTAGACTTCTCATTCTAGCTTTTACCATTCCTTCTTTCCACTTTGTATCTAATTCGTATTTTTGATCTGGTGTCAGAGGGATGTTTTTAAGCCAGCCGTTAAGTGTAGATTTGTTGACGGAGAGTGTTTCGGAAATTTCTCTATAGCTTTGTCCAGATGATCGCAACCTAATTGCTCGTTCTTTTAGTGCTTTATAGAGGTTGCTAATGGTCATGGAACTACTGTATTATGACTGTACAGAAAATACAAGAGGTTCGACCCCTCTCAGGCCCACCTCTTTGCCACTTCTGGCAACCAATAACCATTATGATTTAATGATCTTTGTTTTAATGATCTATGTTTTATTGATTTGATATTATATTTCTTTCTTCTGATGTTATGTATCATAGTCCCTATTTCATTATATTGAGTGGTAGTGCCAAAAGTTGCATCGTAGAGAGCTTGCAACTCATTTTGATCTAATCGTTTGGTAGCATTTCCAAGAATCGTGAAAAGGATTAACTCGTTGGGGCTTAGACTTTTAACTTTCCCCCTTGGTACAATCTCTGGTGGTCTTGCCATTACCCGGCGCCCATTTGGACGTTGCGCTCGGATGACATGGAGTATTTACTACCTGATTTGGCTTCCTGGGTCCAGTAGTAACCTTTGGATTTGCGACCTGAGGAGAGCTGGAGCCAAGCAGAGCTATCTTCGAGGCTTTTGCGCATAAATTTGATCCAGGTTTTGAGTTTTTGGAAGTAGTTGAGATGGTAGACTCCCCCGTCCACGATATTGTCCATCATGGCTTGCTCGATCTGATTTTCGACTTGGCCCATGGTGGCCACAAGCATCTGGAGCTCTTGCCTGACCCCGTCGATTTCTTTTTTGAGACTTTCGTCGGCGTAGGAGAATAAGACTTTGTTTTCCATGTGACTGGGGATGTGCTTGGCGCGTTCCTCCATCTTGGCTTGCTCGGCTGCCTGCTCTTCGCGCTCGGCGATGTATTTTTCGAGATCGGGGTTGATGGCTTGGTCTGGGGTGGTGGGGACATGACCATTTTTGGCGCTGCCTAAGAGCTGGTCAAAGATGCTTTGGGCGGTCCCCTTTACCACGTCGTTTTTGAGGGACTTCATCACCGATCCCCCCATATCGCGCATGGATTCGACAAAACTGTTGTTGTTTGTAACACGAGAATTTGCCTTTGGCGCAGGCTTGGCGTTTAAAGGCTTAAAGTTTTTGAATGGATCTGTAGTCATATGTGTGTCCTATTACACACGGAGTATCCTATAATGCAGCAAGGATGTCAAGTACTTTGCGTTTTTGCACGACGTACTTGGCGTATGACTCCTGTCCTTTTTGGGGTTTGAGCTCTGCAATTTCAGCGTCTGTGACATCTGGTTTTTTGTCTAAGATCAATTTTTGCAGGATAAACTCGAGTTTGAGGTTGCTGAGGGCGGATTTTTTGTACTCAGATACCAGATCATCAGTCGATTTTTTGATGGATTTGGCGTAATCTTCGATCGAGAGTTTGAGGGATGACAATTGTTTGGCCAATCTCTCGAGGGCTGACCTGGTTTCAGCGTCTACTAAAATGGGAGCTACTGCGATCGCGGATTTGTCTAGGAGCGCGTCAAAAATCACGTTTAGTTTGTGATCTTTTTCTTCCTCTGGTTTTGCGTCTTTGGGTTCTTTGTGGTTTATGGCGTGTTTTTTGAGAGCTGCAGGGATATATTTGGCGTAGTCGCCCAGATCAATTGTGGGCGTGATGGCTACCTCGACGGCCATAACCCAATCCTTGCCCTCTTCCATGCTCTTGGGGTTCACGTGGGGGTCGATGAGGGGCACGAGCTTGTGCTCGTGGATCACCTCGGAGTAAGCGGGCGATAAAACGTGGTCTAGAACATGCGAAAGTAACCTGGATTTGTCTGTCTGGGACTCCACCATTTTGATGGGAGCTTTGCCTGGACGGAAGCCTTTGATGCTAGTGGTTTTGGCAACTTCGGCAAGTACGTGGCCATATTCTTTGGCAATAGTTGCTTTTGTGATCACTAAATCAAAACTGACACTGCCATCTGGTTTTTGCGTAATTTTTGTCATATCCCGTGAATTATATCACGCAAAATAACTTTTCAGGAAAGCATGACGACTGAATATTTATTGAATGTTATAGAGTACTTTTTTGAGATTCTTGAGCTTTTCGAAGAGATTTTCGATTTTGCTAGCCAAGGCTTTTGATTTTTGTCTGATGGACCTGAGTTGATCGTTGAAGTCGCCTTTGGTTGTGTTGTACATCTCAGGCGTGAGGTTGTTGGTGCGGGACTTTAGGGTAGTCAAATCGTCTCCCAAGGTAGTCATGATAGCGTTGATCTCTGTCAATTTTTTACCGACTATTTCGTATTTCTTGTCTTTGTCGGTATTTGATTTTTGGTTGTAGAGATCGGTATAGGTATTGACTCTGGTTTGAATTCTATAAAGACTCTTGGTGTAAATACCCAGTTTGTAAAGTTGATTGTACTTGGGGATAAAGACGCGAGATTGTCGCAAACCTTTGATCTTCCCTGACTGAATGGATTTAACTTCTTCGATGGTACTGGCAGAGTTGATCTCTGATCTCCATGACTGGAGAGTAGATTGCATGTTTGTGAGTTTGGACATGAGCGCATCAAAATCTGGTGCTAAAAGCGCTTTTTGCTTTTTATTTAGGGTGGTAATCATCTGTGCAATCAAAGCATCGCGTTCTGAAATTTGGCCCAGACAAACTTTTTTGGCTTTGACTAGGCGATCGGCGATTTGCTGCTCTGAGGGCGGGGCGACGGCGAGGATGGGCACCAGGTTGCCACTCAAGCTAAAAATAGCAAGGAATAGAAAGAGGATAAAGATATGTTTTTGTTTCATAAGTTGTTGATGAGTTGTAATTCGGCGTCATCTTTGCCAGCACTCGCGTCGTCGGTGTCTGGGCTTGTGTTGGCGTCTTTAAACTCGGCTTCGGAGGCATCTAGATTTGCGTCGGTGTCGGCTGCATCTGCAGTATTGAGACTCCTAATTTCGTTGATAGAAATATCTTGTTTTGGCGTTAAATATGTTTGCTTAATAAAATAACCTAAACCAAGCACGATGATAATTAAGAAAGTTACAATAACGGGTGATGATTTGAGCTTCGATCGTTTTGCTTTTTTAGATTTCATATATTAAAGGTAGTTGAAATACAGAAAGATGTCAATGGGTAGTGAACTTTAAAAATTACGCTTCAATATGGTAGATATTTTCCCCATGATAATATAATAATAAAATAAAAACACAATAAATAGAATAAACAAAAACGGCAGAATTATCAAAAGACCGAGTCCGTCTTCACTTGCACCAGAGTACGGGAACCCTTTAAAAGAATCGTATAAACCCCAAAAAACAAATAACTCAGGGAGTAAAAAAATATAGGCAATTAGTTTAACATGCTGATAATTTTTCCTGGTTAAAAAAAGGACATAGTTGACCAACAAAAATGAGATTAAAAATAAAGACCCGAATTCGAATAAAAACTCCGTTGCGATAGAGATAGCATCTTGGTTTATTGACGTTTTATTAATAATCGAAAAAATCAAATGCGGGAGGAGAAGCAATTGGGGAATTAAGGGAATTAAAAATATTGAACTGATCCAAAAAGAAAATTTAGAATCTCTCATAAGTAATATTTAGTATATACCTAATTTATTACCGACTCGAAGTGCCGGTCTCCCAGACTGCTAGCGCGTCTGGAGGCATTTCTCGGGTCACTACGTGACTCGATGTGCAGAGATTTGTTTTGTGCCGAGGAGAGGGCTCGAACCTCCATGGATTACTCCACACGCTCCTAAAGCGTGCGCGTCTGCCATTTCGCCACCTCGGCAACAAGGGAGATTATAACTCAATTGGAAGCGCTGAGACAGGGACCTCTGCGGTTTTGATCTTGTTCATAAAGAACTTGGTGTGAGAAATCCAGCCGCCCGTGGAGACTGTGTTGTAGGTATAAGCAATTGACTCGATAGAAGTAATGTTGTATTTTTTGGCTAGACCAGAGGCTACCCCTTCGATTGAGTCTTCTAAAGTTTTGAAACACAGCTTGTTGTCGCCGTAGATGCCCCAGCCGTAGGGATTGATACAGTTTGCAGGCATGCGACGGGCAAAACTAGACTCGGTCCCAGCTATCGCAGCCAAGAGAGTCCAGTCGAGATGGTATTTCTCGGCAGTTTTAATTAGTACATCTTCTAGGCCTAACATGGGCGAGTGATATTTCTTTAGTACAACCCGCATTTTTTCGGCACGCATATCAGTTTCTTTGGCAGAAACTTGACTTGCACCAGATATAAGCAAAATAACGGCAGAGATCACCCAGATCAGAGTTTTGTTCATAGTCCGGGGAGTTTACCACAGACTATGGGGTTGTCAATCCTTCGGCAAGCTCAGGACAGGCCTACCAAGATCCTGTCTGGAGCTCGGTGAGGAATTGGTTGACGCCTTTGGCCCAGGCGCCACCAGGGGAAGTCGGATTGTATTTGGTCATGATTTCGTCGGGAGACTTGAGGCCATAGGCGACATATTTGCTAGCTAGTCCAGATACAAATGTATTGATGCCTTCGTTCCAGTTGTCAAAACAGAGCGTGCCAGCCGAGTGGATGCCCCACCCCCAGGCGTTGTGACAATCTGGAGGCATGAGTTTGCCTAGATTGGATTCTTGTTGGGCAATGGCGACTACTAGGTAGGGGTCGAGCTCGAATTTGTCGGCGATTTTGACGATGTAGTCCCCCATCCCCGCCATGGGGGAGTCGTAATGGGTGAAATATTTGTCGATGATGAGAGGACGCGCGTCTTCTTTGGCAAGGGCTGTCTTGATTTCAAAAGCGACTCTAGGCAAGGCGGCAAAAGTAACACCCTTGGATTTAAAATCAGTTACTTCTTGACGGATGAGGCCATGGATCCCCCTGGTGAGGGAGACGTGAGAATAAGTAGTAATGGTAAATACCAGAGTGATGAGGGTGAGCGGGAACCACAACAGAACCTTTGCAAAAGATTTCATGGAATTAGCTTACTACAAAATTATTCTTTATTCCACACGAGCCACTTTTCTTCTACTTCCTTTTCGAGATTGATCTTGTGGTGTTTGGCTAGGAGCAAGACGTGACAAAAAACATCAGCCATCTCTTTGTGAAAATCCTCGACGATTTGCTCCTTGGTTTTGTCTTTTTGGCGACCGCGACCCGTCATCATGAGGTAACTCTGGATGAGCTCCCCCATTTCTTCTTGGAGCTTGAGGATGTACCAGTTGGCGTCACGACGGATGCCAAACTTTTTGGCATAGATGTCGGAGACTTTTTTGACCTGGCGAGTGACTTTGTGGACGTTCATACGGATATTATATACTGACAGGATGAATGTGGCGATTGTTTATAGCTTGCCAAGCAAACGGATGATGGCGACGCCCTATGGCGAAACTGACGAGGACTCGAGGATTATTGCAGAGAAAGTGGCGATTGCCCTGGCTGCCAATAAAATGAATCCCAGGATTTATGCGATCGCGGAGGATAGGATTGACCAAATCCTAGAAATTCGGGCTGACGTAATTTTCAATTTGATTGAGTGGTGTGGGCTGGATACCCACTTGAGCCAGAAAGCATTTGCCAATTTTGCCACGCTGGAAATACCTATCACTGGGTCCTGTGAAGAGGTGTTTGTGATGACGGGTGATAAAGCGATGATGAAGGGAGTGTTGCAAAAATATGGGTTCCCTACCCCCAAGGGGATTTTTTTTGAAACTGGAGATGAAAAGGTAGAGATAGAGCTAATCTACCCGGTGATTGTAAAGCCAGCAACGGAGCACTGTAGCACGGGACTATCCTATGACTCGATTGCCCATGATGAGCTAGAACTGAGAACAATAGCAAAGCATCAAATAGCCAAGTTCCATCAGCCAGCGATCGCCGAGGAGTTTATCCAGGGTCGTGAGCTATTGGTGTATTTACTTGAAGATAAAGACGACGTGAGAGTGCTGCCGATTGAGGAGGTGGTCTTTAGTAATCAAAATCCCCTAGCCTTCCAGACGTATGAATCCAAATGGGTCACGACCCACCCTGATTACCAGACGTCGGAGGTAGTGGTAGCACAACTGAGCAAAGGGGAGCAAAAAACGATTGAGGAGACCAGCCGCGCAATATTTAAGAAACTGGGGTTTGGTGGGTATGCTAGGTTTGACGTGCGACTCAAAGACGGAGTCCCCTATATGCTTGAGACCAACGCCAATCCGTCGGTGTATGACGGAGACGGCAGCCTGAGTGACCCAAATGAAGAAGTGATACCAGGGATCAAGTTTAGGGATTATATTTTGAAAATAGTGGAGGCCGCGAGGAAAGGTGATAAACTCTACGTTAATGACTCAAGTATCTAAAAGAGCTAATGATTTTCCGGAGAATCCGATACGGGGTATGGAGCCGCTTGTAAGACAGGCAAAAAGTGAAGGGATCAACGTGATCCCTTTAAATATCGGGGCCCCAGATACCAGTAGTCCACAAGAAGCCAAACAGGCAATGATTGATTTTTTAAACAATACCCCTGCCATCCCGTATGGACCGAGCGTCGGGAATTATGATTTGATTAAACAACTGGCGAAATTTTATACCGAAAAGGCTTTATTTCCGGGAGTAAGTGAAGAGTGTATCGCAGTCACCCAAGGAGCAAGTGAGGCGCTAGATTTGATCCTGTATACCATCGCAAATAATGGGGAAACGATTGCGACATTTGATCCTGCCTACCCCAATTATCTGGCGATGTGTTACCGCCACGACATTCAAATCATTCCGATTGAGACAACTATCGCAAAATCATTTCACTTTGATTTTGAGACGTTGGATAAGCAGATACCGGCAGATACTAAAGCAATTTTATGGAGTTCACCGTGTAATCCTACTGGAGCTGTATATGGCAAACAAGAATTAGAGGCGATTCTCAAAATAGGACGCGAAAGAGATATCTGGTTGATTGCGGATGAAGTATATAGGTCGTTGGATTTTGAGCAAGAAGGCGCGGGATTTGAACGCTCGCTTTCTATCTTGGACCTTGCAAATAGTGAAGATAGAAAGAGAATAATAGTGCTGGACTCTATGTCAAAGTTGCTGGGACTTTGCGGGGCCAGAATAGGTACTGTAATTGCTGACCCAAAGATGATTTCATTACTTGTGAGTCAGGCATCGGTGCGTGGAAGTGCCAGTACGATTTCTCAGGCAGGAATAGAAGTAATAAACGATATCCCAGACGATTATTATGCTGGTTATCGGCAGGAATTTTTGGAGAGAAGAGATATTTTATACTCAGAGTTAAGTAAGCTGTCGCATCTGGGGGTAACACTGCCACCAAATCCGCCCGAAGGCGCGTTTTATTTGATTGCAGACTTGGGGGTAAATGCTTACTCATTTGCTAAATGGTTGATCACTGATTACCCAGGAATCTCTAAGTCAAAGGAGACAGTGTTTGTAACTCCGATGGTGACACCAAATGGAGGATTTTATCTGACGAAAGGCAGAGGTCAGGGTGAGATCAGGATGGCGTATGTAATTGAAAAAGAATTGTTGACTCGGGCTGTTGCAATACTCTCAGATGCACTAGGGAGATATAAGAAAATCTTCGGCGATGGTACTGGTGATTCTAGCTAGATTTGAGCGGATATC
>JBAQEX010000008.1:0-12068 GCA_049286965.1 Microgenomates group bacterium
GTTATTCGCAAGACTTCCAGACGACTCAAAATCATCAACGAAACTGTCTCGCACTATGACAAATTTTTAGACCCACGTACTATTGATCTCGCCCTCGACCGCGCAACCAATCTCATTCTGGAGCTTGCGGGTGGTACTTATTACCTCAATGACGATTATTATCCTGTCCCTGTAGTCCCCAAATCCATGACGCTCAGACTTTCACGTTTGAAAGTGCTATCAGGCATGGATTTTGATCTTGAAATAGTTACTGACATTTTTAAGTCACTCGAATACAAAATTATCGAAACCACCAAGGACACAATCGAAATTGAGATCCCATATTTCCGCACCGATGTCGAAGTAGAGGATGATTTAGTTTCAGATATCTTACGGATTCACAATTACAACAACATTCCCGTATCTCCTCTATCTACTCCAGTGCCAATGGATATTACTCCTATCATTTACAAATTTGAGGATCGCTTGCGGGATTTATTGGTAGCCCAGGGCGGACACGAGCACATCACTAGTTCTCTTACCGCTTCAACTGATCAAAGTGACGAGGTAGTGCTAGTCAACGCACTCGCTAGCGATCAAAATGCTCTTAGGCGCAGCTTGATCCCTGGTCTATCTCACGTCAATAGCACCTACCAAAAACACAAAATCAAATCTGTTTTTGTTTTCGAAATTGGCAAAGTCTTCCGTAAAAACGCAACGAATTATTTAGAAGGTCGCCTCCTCACAGTTATGAGTAGTCGGGATTCACTTGCAACGCTCCTTATGTCACTTGGCATTACAGATTATGTAATTAACAATGATCATCAGATTATGGTAAACACAAAAATGGTTGGAACAATAGAGGATAGTAGCTATACCATCGTCACAGACTCCCTCATGCCCCATGCTGTTGCCTATACTGGGATTATCTCCGACTATGCTCACAAAAGCACCCTCGACCTCTCACTGCTTGTGAGATACGATCTTAAATATGCCAATATTTTGACAGCACTTTCATCTCTAAAAGGGGAGTGGGAGGGTATGACCTGCAAATCCATCACCAAGATGGATGATAAAATCAACAACTATTTACTCTCTGTAACCTGGGATAGTACATCAAAATCTATCGAGTCAGATAAAACACTAATCCTCAAAACCCTCGAAACCAAACTAGAAATTGAGTCAAAATCCTAAGGGGTTGCCGAAGGTGTAGCGGTAGGGGCGACAAAGTCCCAATCTACCCCAACTCCAATCTTTACTGTTGTATCTTTCTCTTGCCCGTCTTTAGTGTGGACGACACCCCTGAGTTCATGTGTCTTATTATTGTCGACTGTGATTGTAGTACTCACTACTTTGTCGCCATTAAAGCTCGCATTAAATGTCCCGTCCACATATAGTTTGGTCCACTCGATTTCTTTAGACGTCGTGATCTTTAGTCTCACCTCAAAAGTATTGTTACTTAGCTTTTCGTGATTCCCTGGTTTTTCAAACCCAATTACCGTATCGGTATTTGAGCTGCAATATTCGGTCGGCACTTTAAATTTGTCGTTGCTTTGACCATCAATCCAAGCTTTTATATCATTTATCCACGCGCTACTTTCCTGCTTTAGTACATAAAATTCCTTCTGGTCATACTCATCACGTGCAACATCCGTATCAGTTGCCAATTTGGCATTATCTGACCTACAGACTTTGACCTTGGTATGGATTGGATCAGGCTCGGTGGGCGCAGAACCTTTGACAAAGTAATCGCTCCGTGCTGGGTAGCCATCATGTTCTGGGTAACCCGAGATCGAGTCAACTTGTTTAGCCTCCACTCCACTAGGTACACTAAATTCATCTCCTTTGTACTTCTCCCATGCCTTCAGGATAATCTTGCGCCAAATAGGGGAGGCGCCAGTCACGCCTGATGCCACTTCTTTCATCGCCGAGTTGTCATTGTTGCCTACCCACACCCCAACTACTGAGCTGGTACTCCACCCTATTGTCCAGTTATCCCTTTTATCATTGGTGGTCCCAGTCTTTACTGCAATCGGCTTGCCTGACATATTGAGGAAACTGTTAGAGCCAAATGTCATCAGTCTCGCGTTATTGTCCGACAGAACGTTGTTGATGAGAAATGATACCTCGGGGGTAAGCACTCTTTGTTTTTGGGCTTGTTTAGCTTCATAAAGCGTTCGCCCATCTTTTGTCACTTTCAGGATCGAAACTGGCTCTACTTTTTCTCCTCCATTAGCAAAAGCACTATAGGCGTGGACCAAATCAAACAGTCGCACCTCGCCCCCACCTAGTGCCACAGACAGTCCAAATCTACTCATATTATTAGCGGTAGGTTGCAGCGTGTTGAACCCCATCTCATAGGCAGTAGAAAGCATATCCTTGAGTCCCACGAGCGATAGCAATTTAACCGCAGGAATATTGAGCGATGAACCTAATGCAAAACGCAACTGGACTGGGCCATTAAATTTACCGTCATAGTTTTTGGGTTCATAAAACTCGCCTTCTTTGGTCCCAGGGAACTTCGTAGGTACGTCCAGCATCATTGTAGAGGGAGAGTAACCTTTGGCAAATGCAGTGGCATACACCACGGGCTTGATCGCGGAGCCCGGTTGTCGCAGTGACAATACTACGTTTACCTGGCCGTCGTAGTCAGGCGCAAAATAATCTTTAGATCCCACCATCGCCAAAATCTCACCGTTTTGCGGATTCATCACCATTGCCGCTCCGTTTGTCACGTGGACTTTTTCGAGTTTCTCAATTTCCTCTTTCACCGCAGTTTGAGAATAATCCTGGAGTTCCGAGTCCAGTGTAGTTGTGACCGTGTAACCACCTTCTTCTACTACAGCCTCGCCTAGGAGGTCTACCAGTTGGTCTTTGACATAAAATACAAAATGTGGTGCCTTTAACGCGGCCGATTGAGTTCTAAAAGTAATGCCAGGGAGCTCTTTTACACTATTTTCTTCAGCAGTCTTATCTATATATCCATCCTCTCGCATCCGCCGCAAAACTGATGTGGCTCTTGCGACATATGCCTGTTTATCGCTGCCGTATGGTGAGTAACGCGAGGGAGCTTGTGGCATGCCCGCCAAGATTGCTGCTTGGGTCAAATTCAAATCTTTGGGCTCAATCCCAAAATAGCGCTCACTAGCTGCGGCAATCCCGATTGCAGTCCCGCCATAGGGAGCTTCATTTAGATACATCTGCAAGATATCGTCTTTAGAGAATTTCTTCTCAATCTGCATCGACAACACCAGTTCTTTTACTTTACGAGTGATTGTACGATCAGATGAGAGCAGCACGTTTTTGACTAGCTGTTGGGTCAGAGTAGACCCGCCTTGCGCCCGGCCTCTCGTGATCCCCCGCAACAATCCCCGGATCGTCCCCCAGGTACTAAATCCCTGGTGGTTATAAAACTCTTTATCCTCAATCGAGATCGTAGCTTGCTGCAATATTTTGGGCACGTCCGCTATTTTTACTGGGATCCGATTGTAGTCTTGATAAAGTTCATAAAGCGTCCCTCCGTCGCGATCGAGGATTCGCGTCGAAAATCCGTCACGCCGCACTATCTTGTTTGGGTCTGGTAAACTGCGCGACACCCAAGCCACCGTGATCAAAAACACGACAATCGCCAAAGCCGTCCCAAACAAAGCCGTAAGTCCCAAGTATTTCAAAATACTCTGTTTATCCCATCGTCCTCTTCGTTTCAATTTTCTGACCCAATCTTGCATACACCACAGTATAATGCTTTAATCAAATTATGACTACCTCGCCTCAAAAAATAGATTGGACCCCAATATTTAAATATCTCGACGAAAATTTCGCATCCAAAGAAGATATTAAAGATCTAAAAAAGAAGATATCCCACCTTCCCACCAAAGAGCAATTCTACAAAAAGATGGATAAATGGATGAAAGCCACTACTACGCACGACATAGAAAAAGCCTCTCATAAGCGTGCTCACGAAAAGTTAAACGACCATCTGGCACATTCACCTATCCTATAGTAGGTATTGACAACCATCACACACACGTGATATAAACTACAAACAAGTTAATAAAGAAAGCGTTGAAGGAGCCATAGTAGGCTTGAGCGGGTAATTAGAGAGATGTCGCCTGGTGCAAGACATCCAAAACTCAAGTTGAAATTTACTCTCCTAAGCAGGTCTGACAAAATCAGACACGGTTGTCCCCGTAAACAGGCTAAGATGTGTCACACAAGAAACAGAGCATCTGAACAAACAAGGTTACACCTAGTTATTTCAGATCCCGTTTAGACGGGATTTTTTATAGCTATTTGTCACAAAACAGGGTTGGTACCGCCATAACTCATGTAGGCCCCTGTCTATTTCCAATTTAGGATTATTTCTATTTTGGATTTAGGCAGGGGCTTATTTATTGGGAAAAAAGGAAAAATATGAACACAATACTATGGATGGCCGATGAAATTATCGCCCAAACACACCCCAAAGACTGGGAGGCTATGTCACGGCTAAGTCACGAGTTATTTAGCACAATTGGCAATCCAGATTTAAAACATGAGATCGTCACGCCTCAGGCCTGTATCGGCGAGTTAGGACAGCAGCTCCTGCCTCACAAGTTTTCAGTTGCAATTGATCTAACCGGCGGATGGCTGGGAGAATCTCTGCGTCCAATCATGTCAGCAACTCCAATAATTAAAGATTTTCACTTGAGCAGAGTTAGAGATGTATCAGATCCTAGTCTAGGAACAACTGGTCATCTCCTTAGCCTTTCGCCATCTCAAATATCAAAACTTAAGAAAGAGTTTGACTTTTCTAGACCGTTAATTCTGGACGATGTTTCATTCTCTGGACTAAGCAGTAAAGTGGCTATCGAACAATTTGGACTAGATCCCAAAAAGACTGTAAATGGTTTTCTTATCCTGAACGAGGGAGAGCTCGGACCAAATCCCGGTGCCCGCACTACTCTTGGGCAATTGGGCTCACATGCAATTGGTGGTCGACTAATGAACACATCCTTAGGCGATGATGGGTGGCATATTAAAGACTTTATTGAACAACCAAATTTAGGGAAAATACTTGGAACCGCGTTGTTGGTCCAGGAACTCTTTGAGATTGACGGGAAAGAGTCAGCTTTTGCCAAGCGACTATTCACTAACGAAGCGCTAAGAAAGGTTTGTTTTCCAAAGGCAAAGGGCTTAAATGATCTAAAAAAGTTAGCCGAAACAAATCAATTTATCTTCAACCTAAAACATGAAGCTGGGGAGGGCAGTATCCACACTACCAACCCAACCTTATTGATATCTCCAGCAGTTTTAGAACATATTTCCTCAAAAAAGTTTCGCGATAATTTTGATCTTGTGTCAGAAACGATGCTAGCAATGCAGCACCTTTCTTTTGATCAAGAGGCGTCACTCGAAGCTATCAGAGGGTTACGCGAAACTGTTTCTCACAATATTGAAGGGATGCTTATGCACCCCGAAAGGAATCTATGAACAAAGAAAAATTACATGAGCAACTATTAATTCCCGGTTTTGGATTTAGTATTATTACTGATCCAAGTAATATATCACCAGAAAAAGTGCTAAAGGTTGAATCACTTTTCAACTCAGCATTTGGAAAAGCTGATAATCGCCTAGACTCGTTTAACGGTATTCTTGCGAAACGACCAGGTATTCTATGTATTGCTGAAAATAAAAAATCTGGTGAAATAGCACATGCTTCAATTATTAGTACTGATAGAGACATAAATCCATTAGTATACTTATCTCTTTCCGCAACCGAGCCAAAATTCCAAGGCTTAGGTTTGGCGAGCTCTACACTTGCTCATGCGATTATCAAACTATTTACTGGCAGAATTGATGTTATAGCCAGGACACAAAACCCGCTTGAAGTTAGTGCCTTTAATAGTGCTGCACGAAAAGTTGAAAGCTCAAGTCCTGCTTGGCCATTTTTTGATGGTTTCGCATTTATAGATGCTTGCGCAGTAATATCAAAAATGGCACCTCTTAAAGGTAAAACAATTTGGGACGGAAATACCGCTGACTTAAGAAAGGGTATTGCAAGAGGAGCATACAAAAATTTGTCTGAGCCAAACATGATAAAACACATCGAAGATCAAATTGATTGGAATAAACCCACTCCAAAATTAATGGAGGAATTTTGGAAGGAAAATAATCTCGATCGCAACAAAGGCGATGCAATCTTCATGGTATTTTCTACATTAATTAATTTTGGAACTAAATGATATGAATAAACTACAAATTGGCATAATTGGTTCAATGGCTGACAAGCAGCTATCAATCCAAAATATAGAGCTTAGCAAAAATATTGGGAGACTTTTAGCCAAAAATAAAGTTACTCTCATGTTTGGTTTTGAAGGCGATCACAACTCTCTATCTCAAATAGCTGCAATAGAAGCTTCAAGACAAAAAGGAATTACAGTAGCTTTTCTCTGGGGAAAAGATCAAAAATTTGATCTTAAAATTCCAAACTGCACTATAATTTCCACCGGACAAATTCGGGGCGGTGGTCGCGAACTAGCACTTGTACTAAGTTGCGACGCATTAATCGCAATATCGGGTGGTTCAGGTACCTTGACTGAAATTTGTTTTGCCTACCAAGCAGATATCCCTGTCATCGCCTTCAAAAATACAGGTGGGTGGAGTAATAAACTTGCAGACCAGTTTTTAGATGAACGTAAGCGAGGCAAAATACTAGGAGTTACGACCGCAGAAGAAGCTGTACGGTTAGCCATCCAGCTAGCTAGGAGGAAAATATGACTATCCAAAATATTCTAGAAGATCTCATCGCCGTCCCCTCCATCACGGGGGACGGGGTGAGCTGTCGCAAAATCATCAAAATGGCTAGGGAGATTCTGCGCTCAGAACACGTACCAAGCAAAGCCATAAAGGTCGCAAATCTCTCCATCCTCATCTGGGGAGAACTTGATCTACACAAAACTGAGTGGCTAATCAATTCTCATTTAGACGTTGTGCCGGGTGAAAAAAGCCAATTCAATGCCACAATAGTCGGTGACAAACTTTTTGGAAGAGGGTCTGCTGATACCAAATCTTCCTGTGCCATCATGCTTTCAAATACCCATCATTGGAGTCAAATTGCACTCGAAAAAAATATAACTTTTATGCTTGGCGTAGACGAAGAAATCGGTGGCGCAAGTACCAAAGAAATCTTAGATCAGCTTCAAAAGTTGGAAGGTGCAATTTTTCTAGAACCATCAGGAGAGAAAATGATCGTCCAAGCCAAAGGCATTATGCAAATAAAAATAACCGCCATTGGCAAATCATGTCATGGGTCAAGACCCTGGGAAGGAAATAGTGCACTAGAATTATTAACAAGTGGCCTCTCGTCATTTAGACTACAACACAAGGTCCCTAGGATAGAGACAAGAGATACTACTTTCAATTTTTCTCAGTTGGCTAGTGGGATAGCGATCAATCAAATTCCAGGAGAGGGGACTTTGTGGTGCGACGTCAGATGGAATCCGCAAGATGATCCAAAGCAAATAATTTCAAATTTTGAGAAAATATTCGTTAATTGCACGGTTGAAGTAGTCAAATTAGAATCACCCGTCAATTGTCAAAGAGGCAGTAAGCTACGCGAATCATTTGTAAAATCTCTAAAAGAAAACGGTATCAATCCAATTTCAGGCTTTGATCATGGCAGCTCTGACGCAAGACACTGTACGGCCCTTGGGATCCCAGCCATAGTTTTTGGCCCCAGGGGTAAGAACCTCCATGCACTAAATGAATGGGTTAGTTTAAAAAGTCTGGTCAAAGTCGAAAAAGTACTCGACCACTGGATTAAAAATATTTGATACAATACAAGGAGCATTATGAAAACAAACATATCTGATCTACTCACTAGGGGAGTCGAAAACATCATTCCCAGTCGTGGCAAACTCGAAGAGTTGTTAAATAGTGGCAAAAAACTAAATATCTATATTGGTATTGATCCCACCGCCACCCGTATCCACATCGGTCACGCCGTGCCACTACGCAAACTCAACGAACTCGCAAAAATGGGTCACAACGTCAAATTCTTAATCGGCGATTTTACCGCGCTTATTGGCGATACTTCAGACAAAGATGGTGAGCGTCCAGTACTCACGAGTGAGCAAATCCAAGCCAACTTTGAAACCTACAAAAAACAAGCAGAAAAGGTCCTCGACTTTAGCAAAATTGAGGTCGTTCACAACTCGACCTGGCTCAAAGACCTCAAGTTCGAGGATATTGTCAAGCTTTGTCAGCATTTCTCGGCCGGGGACTTTACCAGCCGCGAACTCATCAAAAAAAGGCTTGAAGATGGTAAACACGTAGGACTTCACGAACTGTTATACCCAGTCATGCAGGGCTACGATAGCTACTTTATGGATACTGACATCCAGCTAGGTGGTACTGATCAGACGTTCAACATGCAAGCGGGCCGCGTACTGCAAAAAGATTTGCGAGCCAAAGAATCCTTTATCATCGCCAACGGCTTCCTGGCTGGCACCGATGGGCGCAAGATGAGTAAGTCCTGGGGCAATGCCATCTGGCTAGATGATGACCCAAATGAAATGTATGGCAAAGTCATGTCGCTCAAAGATGATTTGATCATCAATTACTTCACTCTCGCCACTTCGCTTTCTTTAGACGAGATTGCAGGTATTGAAGCAAAGCTCAATGAGGGCGTTAATCCTATGACATTCAAAAAACAACTAGCACTTCAGCTCGTCACTGAGCTCCATTCTAGCGAGCTAGCACTAGCCGCTCAGTCACACTTTGAAAGTACCGTCCAAAACAAAGAGGTCCCGGATGTTATCGAAGAGTTACAACTCAAAAAAGATACTACAATCCTACAAGCTCTTAAGCTTGCAAATCTCGGTGTCAGCAATGCTGACATTAAACGTACTCTTGAGCAAAATGGGGTAGAAGTAGACGGGGCCAAGATTTCTGACCCACAAGCAGTAGTCACTGGCCAAATCCTCAAATTCGGCAAGCGCATATTTAGGAAAATCATTATCGAAGACTAACACTACCATTATTCGAATGATGGTAGTATCAAATCTATGACGTTATCAAAAAGACAACGCAAAATCTGGACTATCATTACCGCCGTCGCCACGGTGGCCCTCCTGGCCTCCTCGTTTGCGCCATTTTTCATCCGTTAAATTTTACAAAGAACCGTTCTTTGTAAAACAGGTGATATACAATTGAGCTATGGAGCTCAAAGATATTACAGGGATCGGTGAAAAAACTCAGGCTGTACTAGAGAAAAATAATCTCACTACAATTTCAGCATTATTGCACCATTTCCCCCGTACCTACCGCACCTACCACTCGACTTTAGTACGAGATGCCCAGCTTGGTGACTGGGTCTCTATAGTCGGCACCATCACCCGCCCCATTTCCAAACATGGAGCTCACGTCACCACCCAGCTTGCTACTTTTAAAGACAACTCTGGGAGTTTGACATTGCGCTGGTTCAACAGTCCCTTCATCACCAGGAGTGTAAACCCAGGAGTAACATATCTTGTCCGTGGTCAGCTCACCATCTTTGGTAATACCCGCCAAATCGTCGCACCCCAAATCAAATCTGTAGGGGAGGGGTTCCTCCCGCCCGCAGATGAAATGATGCCCATTTATCCTAGTCTAGGCTCACTCAAATCCGGCAACCTGCGCAAAATTATCCATTCTGCTCTCGACTCAATCCCACCCATTCCTGATCCTCTCGACGTTAGAATTAGAGTAAAACACAACCTAATCGATCTCGATACTGCCATCCGTATAGTCCATCGCCCACCTTCAGGGCCAGGCCCTGAAGGTCTAAAAGCCGCAATTCATCGCCTCGCATTCGACGAGCTCTATACTCTCCAACTCGAAAGTTTGAGCAACAGTGAATTGCACAAAGTCAAAACCACCCCCCTCCAATGGTCGAATGATTTAATAGTCAATTGGTTTAATCATCTCCCCTATACTCCTACCGGCGCCCAAACTCGCGTGATTCACGAAATCCTCACTGATTTACAAAAACCCATTGCCATGCATCGTCTCCTCGCTGGTGAGGTAGGGTCAGGCAAGACTCTCGTGGCTGCTGCTGCCGCACTTGCTAGCCATCTCTCCGGTCATCAAACGCTCGTCATGGCTCCTACCCAAATCCTGGCCGAGCAACTCTACGCCTCATTCAAAAACTTTATGGGGTCAACCCTTAAAGTTTCACTTATTACGGCGAGTGAAAAAGGGGATCCCTTAGCTGACTTAGTGGTAGGTACTCAAGCACTATTATCTGGAAAAATTAAGTTCAGCAAAAAAGTCGGTCTGGTCATTGTCGATGAGCAACACAAGTTTGGGGTCAAACAGAGGGAATATTTAAGCAGTATGACTCCCGCCCCCCACGTCCTCATGTTGACCGCCACCCCCATCCCCCGCACCCTTGCCATGACCATTTTCTCAAACATGGATATTTCACGTCTGGACGAGCTTCCATCATCGCGCTTACCCATTAAAACCTATCTAGTGGGAGAAGAAAAAAGAGACCGGGCTTTCGCCTGGATCAAATCCGAGGTCACAACCAATCACAACCAAGCATTTGTCGTCGTCCCGCTGATCGAAGAAGCCGAAGATGATGAAGGTAACGCCAAAAAATCCCTGAAACTTTTAGAAACCGATTTAAAAAAACGTTTCCCAGGTCTCGCGATCGACATTATGCACGGCAAGATGAAAGAAGTAGAAAAGACAGAACATCTCCGAGCATTTCGTGACGGGATTACTCAAATCCTGGTCGCCACCAGCATGGTCGAGGTCGGCATCGATATCCCTGGTGCCAATATCATGGTGATCGAAGACGCCGAGAGGTTTGGTCTCGCTCAGCTCCACCAACTCCGGGGTAGGGTAGGCAGGGGCAATGCCCAGGGGCACTGTCTCATCTTTTCCGCTTCGTCTTCCCCCTCCGCTACCTCGCGGCTCAACTTTTTCAAAAACGAATCAAACGGTGAAAAACTCGCAATGTTTGATCTGGACAATCGTGGTCCCGGCGAGCTCTTTGGCGAATCCCAGCACGGCTTCTTTAGCCTTCATTTCGCCTCGATCTATGACACCCAGTTATTAAAGTCCACTCGCGACGCCGCCCTCTCCCTGCGAGGACAGTCCTCGCAGGCATAACAGATACACATCAACTATAGACTTATCAAAATTTGATATAGTTAAAAAATGCCCAGTCGTAACGCCCTCAAAGAATACGAGGCTGGTGGTTACTACCACATCTACAATCGTGGAGTTGCCAAACAAATAGTGTTTGAAAGAGATAAAGACTACAAAACTTTTCTATCCTATCTTCAGCTCTATCTGGTCCCACCACCCGCCCTGCAAGGACAGTCCTCGCAGGCGCAACAGATACGCACATCACCGAGCAAACAACTCAAAAACTACGCTGGGGAAATAACCTTGCTGGCATATTGTCTGATGCCCAATCATTTTCATCTCTTACTCCGCCAAAATTCGGATCACGGCATGGATCATTTTATGCGCTCTCTTATCACCAAATATGTTCGCTATTTCAACAGCCACTACGACAGGGTAGGACACTTGTTTCAAGATCGCTACAAAGCCGTACACATCACCAGTGAAGCCCAGTTTACATACGTCTCGAAGTACATCCACCGCAACCCCCTCGATTTGCCAGCCTGCAAGGACAGTCCTCGCAGGCTCATTGATTACACATATTCCTCTTACGGGAACTACCTTCATCTTTTTGAACAAACCTGGGTTTCGACCGAAGATATCCTTTCTTATTTTTCCAAAACCAACCCACGTTCTAGCTATCAGTCTTTTGTCGAAGAATCTAGTCAAGACGACGTTAAATTTATTGCAGACCTAGCCCTCGACCTACTCTAGGCCCCTGCGAGGACTGTCCTCGCAGGCATAAACAATATGTATTTATTGCACGATTTATCTGAAGCTGTTAGAATACATCCCATATGACACCACTACCAAAACGCAAATGGTCCACACGACGCCAAGGCAAAAGAAGAGCTAGTATCAAACTTGCTCTCCCTCAGCTGACCAAATGCACAAACTGCGGTCAAATGAAAAAGTCCCACACCGTCTGCACC
>JBAQEX010000009.1:0-6892 GCA_049286965.1 Microgenomates group bacterium
TCTAGGGAATCACTCAAACACTATCACTTCGGTCAAATCTTCACTCAGTGAAACCTTGGATAGATTTAGACTCTTTACGCTCCTTGACCCATGCTCATAAGCAGCCACAAATTTTGCCGTTTGCTCGCCATATGGCAGGACGTAATATGGCTCCAGTTTTGCCACCATCTCGACCATATCTTTAATGGGCAGTGTCTCAACAGACAATATCACGGCGTCAATATTTTCTAGTTCAGCAATAGTTTTCTCAGTCAAAATTTTCTCGAGATTGCCTAGATATGCTACCCTGATATCGTCAAATTGGACCACGTAAACATTGCTAGTTTCTGCCTTGTACCCAAACACCGATATCCCCTCCACCTCATATTCTCCAGGCTGGCTGATCACAAAGTCTTCGCCACCAGATTTATGAAAAATCGTGAGCTTATCCTCCCCTGCTTGCACCGCTCCATTTTTTGCTTTAATTTTAAAAATTTCTTTGCCTAGGTAAGTTATATCCATATTCGTAATAATATCACATCTTTACGAGAGCGCATCTATGAGTTACACTGTGGCCTACGATGAAAGTGAAAAAAGAAGCCACTATAGCAGTTATTATAGGTTTAATTATCGCCCTCATTGTGACTGGCGGAGTGCTGCGTGCTCGCCACGCTCTGAGCCAAATCAAAATGCCCACAAAAGAGAGTTTTACCCAATCTGGCAACCCTAGCAAAAAAGACGTCAAACCAAACGAGTTATTTTTAGAGCTCGCAACCCCAGACAATTCAGTCGCAAACGTAGCCACATTCACGATTGCAGGCAAGACACTGCCTGGCACATATATCGCAATCCTCGGTGAAAAGGGCGAATATTTGATTATTCCAAACGATATTGGTAGTTTTAGCCAAGAAATCGCTCTGATCAAAGGAGCCAACACCATTTTGATTACCGTCTATCAAAATGATGGCAAAAAAGTCGAGAAAACTTTAAACGCGGTATACACCACAGCCCAGTTGTGATACAGTGTAATCTCCAAAAATACCTATGCAGAAAAAACTCTATTTTATCCCATTCATCGCACTTATATTTGCCACTTCAGTCGCCCAGGCTGTCTCACCTAGCCCCACTCAAAGTCCCCTCTCCTCTCCAGATGATACAGTAATCAACGAAAACCTAAAAAAAAGACTTAAAGAATCCCTAGGGGAGGTCGATGAACCATCAGACAATAGTCCCAAAAATCTAGGTTATATCGGCAAAATCAAAGACATTATCAAAGACACAGTGATCATGGAAGACAAAGATGGCCAAAAAGATATCAAGCTTGCCGAAAATACGGTGATAGTGCGCGCCCCAGGCAGTGCCACAATCAAGCGAGAAGATATGCGTATCGATGATTACATCATCGCCATTGGTACCCCGATTGAACCAGACGTACTGGGTGGCAAGCGTTTGATCGTCAGCGTCGATCCCCTCCCAGAATCCACCAAGTCTTCTGGTATGGGCTCAATTACCAAGATCGGCAAATCGTCTCTCACCGTTACGGAGAATGGTAGCGAAAAATCCATTACCCTAAACAGCAAAACTCGCTTCAAATCCCCTGTGGCTACTATCGAGCTAGCCGATCTCTCGGTGGGTGATACAGTTTTATTTACCCTAATCAAAGACGCAAACGACAATCTCCTGGCAACTGTCATCATGCGCATCAAAACCGCCGCCATCGACCAGTAGTTTATAATTGGGCTATGGCCACAACTTACCCAGATATAGACATGCAAAACCTGCTCTCTGCTATCTCTACCCTCAAAACCAAAGAGGAGCTTGCCAACTTCCTCCGCGACCTCATGACTGTCAAAGAGCTAGCAGATATTAGTCAGCGCTGGCAGATCGTCTTACTCCTCAACCAATGTGTCCCCTACTTAGAGATTGCCAAGCAAGTGGGGGTCTCCACTACCACCGTTACTCGCTGTGCCCTCTGGCTCCACCATGGCAAAGGTGGCTACAAAACCGCCCTTTCTAGGTTGCATTCAACCAATAGAAATGTTTAACTATGAATATGTTGAATTATCAGGACGAACAAACAATCAAGCGTATTGTACAAGAAGTAGTTCATGCTGAAGTCAAAAAACAACTCAATCCTCATGATATTAAGATCGACAAAATTCTCAAAATAGTCACAGATGATCGCAAAGAACAAGTAGTAATAAAAACTAGGGTAACGACTCACCACAAACGCTTAGTTAAAATCGAACACAAACTAAAAATTGTCTCACCTCCAGATGTAGCCATCACTTAAAGTCGCCAATAATCTACGCGTTCTTGACATTCTTCATATCATGATGGTAACATACTAACATGAAACAAATGACCACTTCTATTACTTCACACCATACCCACTTCTCTCAGGCGGGTAATTTGTTGTAACTATTTTCCAAAAAGTATTTCAACTCATATCCCGCCACAAGCGGGATTTTTTGTGCTTCCCGCATTACCAAAGCACTCATTAAAAAGGAATTATATGAACAAAACAGAAACACAACTAAAACAAATAAACAACCTGCAAGAACTTGACGCACCGCAGCTAGAAACCACTGTGGGCACCTATATTGGAGCATTTGGCGAAATCCCCTACATAGAGTTGTTTTCGCGCGACGAAGCTCTCGAAGCTTTGCAATACATTCTCAACAAAGATGGAGATCTGATCATTGGTCAAAAAGAAGACAATGTTGTTTCATTAGCCGGCGGCTATATGAGAGACGACACATACTACATCGAGGAATTAGCAGTTAAACCAGAAGAACAAGGTAAGGGTATAGGCAAACAAACATTTCAAGAATTGCTCGAACTCGGTGATAAGCGTAATCCTAAACGATATGAGCTTCGCACAAATGTATACAACTTTAAAGCCTTATCGCTTTACGAGACAGCAGGATTCGCAAAGTTACCAACAACAATAGTCGTTCCCAAGATTAGAGTTGATGGTCGCCCAGCACTCGACAAGCGAGTTTATTTATCAAAAGGAGAACCTATGAAAGAACAAAATCAACTAAGACGAGTCATTATTGCCTACCCTTCTGGCAACACAACTGCATTGGTATTTGACCAACGGCTAGCTGATGATCGTCCAGAACTTACAAAGAAGATTATGTCTGCCTGGACAGGTAATACAGAAATTGAGCAATGTGGATTTATTACTTTATCAAAAGATCCACGCGCCATTGGTAGACTCCAAATGTTTGGGGACGAGTTTTGTGGCAATGGAGGCAGGAGTGCGGTCTGGGCCATTACAGGAGGCAGAGACGGTGACGGACTTATCGAAGTTTCGGGGGTTGATAAACCACTGAAATATTCTGTTAGGCAAGGTCAAGTCACTCTTGAAATTCCTCTTCCTCCAAACAAATCTAAACTAGTAAGGATAGTGCCTGAAGGAATGCTCATAAAGCTAGAAGGGATCTCACAACTTGTTGTCACAGATGCATCAAAACAAACTCCTAGAGAATTACTTCTCAAACTATACAAGGCGAACCGATATGGTCTAGCAGACGAACTGGCATTTGGCGTCACCTACTACAACCCAAAAACTTGTAAAGCAGAATTCTGCGTCAAAGTAGCAGGAAACGACACCATATTTGATGAAACTGCATGTGGTAGTGGCACTTGTGCTAGTGCAATAGCCATGGCAGTTAAAGAAGGGAAATCTCAAAACTTAGCTGTCATTCAACCATCTGGAGAAGCCATATCCGCTCAGGCAAAATATCAAGGAGGAACTGTTTCATCTTCAAGTATCACAGGCACAGTTAAAGTTCTCTACGACGGACCTCTGAATATATGAACGACAAAATACAGGTCTACCAACAGCTAGAGTCATACATGCTCAAGTATAACGACCTTAAACGGGTCGCCGTACAGGATTGTAAGGAGGATCTTGTGGAGCTTCCACGATATTTACCCTTTCAAACTAAACAAATCGACACTCGCATGATCGCCTACACTGGAGACAAAATATATGTACGTCAGACCGTCTCAAAAATGCTATTTCGAGCGAGTCAACTTCTAATACGAATAAATCCTCAATATAAACTTGAAATTGTTTACGGATATCGAGCATTAAGTATTCAACAGTTGCTCTATAAACAAATAAAACAAAAACTACAAAAACAATATTCAGGCGAACAACTAATTGAGGCTATTCACAGATATATCGCAGTACCATCAGTCTCTGGTCACCCTACAGGCGGTGCCATCGATATCCAAATTGTAATGGATGAAAATCCAATTAACTTTGGAACTAAAATTTGGCAATTTACACCAAAGGCTTATACTTACTCACCTTTTATAAGTAATGTAGGTCAAGCCAATAGATTGCTTTTACGAAGCATTATGTTATCCGTTGGATTTGCTCCTTTTGACGGAGAGTGGTGGCACTTTTCATTTGGGGACAAAGAATGGGCCAAATATTACAACCAACCGTGCGCGATCTATGAACAAATAGAGTTCAAAAAGGAGGTATAATAATCATATGCAAAAACAAAACCTGCAAACACTCAAAGGTTTCCGCGACTTCTTGCCTTCTGATGTCTACAAACGTCAATGGGTCAAAGACATCATGGTCAAAACCGCAGAGTCCTGGGGCTTTGAGCCCATCGAGACCCCGACTCTCGAGTCCTACGAAGTTTTCAAAGGCGAAATCGGCGAAGACGAAAAACTCTTTTACAAATTCAAAGACAACGGTGATCGTGAAGTCATGTTGCGTTATGACCAAACGGTACCTACTTGTCGCTACGTTGCCGCCAACCAAAATGATCTAGTCTTCCCCTTCCGTCGCTACCAGACTCAATCAGTGTTTCGTGCCGAAAATAGCCAGCGCGGTCGCTACCGCGAGTTTACTCAGTTTGATCTAGATATCTTTGGGGTTGCAGGCCCTAGCGCCGATGCCGAGATCATTGCCATAAACCTAGATACCCTTCTTAAAATCGGCTTCAAAAAACCCGTCATTATCTTCAACAATCGCGATTTGATGAAAGATATTCCCTACGACGCGATCGTGGCCGTCGACAAACTCAAAAAAATCGGCAAAGATGGCGTGATTGCCGACATGGTCAAAAAAGGTATCTCAGATTCAGATGCAAATAAATATTTCGAGGCTATTGCTAGTATTCAGCCTAATGAAACCATTAAAACCATCATCACTTATCTAGAAAAGTCAGGTTTTGGCAGTCAATATTACCGCTTCGAGCCCACCCTTGCCCGCTCTTTCTCCTACTCTCAGGGTCCCATCTGGGAGATCGTGATCGAAGACTATACTGTTGGCTCCGTGGGTGGCGGTGAACGCTACGACGGCATGATGGAGCGCCTTACTGGCCTAGAGATGCCCGCAACCGGCATGGCCTGGGGCTTTGATCGCACAGTAGAGGCCGCCGATCAGCTAGGGTTAATCCCCGCGCTCCGCACCAAAACCCAAGTCCTCGTCACCATCTTTGCCTCAAGCCTTCAGGGCCAGGCCCTGCAGGTAGCACAATCTCTCCGCAACTCAGGTATAAATACCGAGCTCTACCCAGATCCATCAGCCAAACTCGACAAGCAGCTCAAATATGCCGACAAAAAAGGCATCCCCTACGCCATCGTGATCGGCGAAGACGAAGCAGCCAAAAACATGATAACTCTCAAAAATCTCGCGACACGCGAGCAGCTCACCCTCCCCATTGACGAAGCTATAGCTAAACTGCGATAGTAGTGTCGTGACTACTTCTCGCAAACTTGCCTATCTCGCCCTTAGTTTCAACGTTCTAGTCTGGGGCATGGCTTTCCCCCTCATCAAGCCCGCCTTCGACTTTATCTCCCCCATGCAGTACCTCTATTTTCGTTTCCTCGTTGCTGGGATCATTTCCTTGCCGATCTTTCTGATTTATTATATAAAAGTACATCCAAAGATATCTTATCTGATCAAAGTACTATTTATTGAGCTTTTAGGCATCACAATCCCCCTTTATCTACTATACGAAGGTCTTTCACGTACGAGTGCCATCGACGCCTCGCTCCTTGGCTCTATCTATCCCCTCTTTATCGTCCTTGGCAGTGTCTGGTTTTTGCACGAGCGGGAAAACAAGCGCGAGTGGCAGGGCTTGGCACTTGCCTTACTTGGCTCATTTCTCCTAGTTGTCACTCCCCTGCTCAGTCAAAATCTAGATACGCCCTCCAGTACGGTTGGCAATCTCTATATCCTAGGATATGGCCTGACCTACACGATCTATGCCATAGTTGCCAAAAAGATTTACAAGACCAAGCCGCCCATTTTTACGGGCGCCCTCACTTATCTCTTTACCGCCCTCATCTACGGTCTTATTCTTAGTTCTGGGTCCATCCTGCCTAACCTTGATCTCCTCACGTCCAACTTCTCTATCCTCCTCCCCGTGCTCTATATGGCTATTCCAGGCGGGATCATCGCCTTTGCGCTCCATCTTTATGCAACCAGTAAAATCGAAGTTTCCGAAGCCAATGTTTTTGGTTATCTCAATGGGGTCGTCGCCATCCCAGCTAGTTACTTGATCCTCGGGGAAAAGCCTGGCATTATTACACTCATCGCGACCGCTATCATCGCCTATGGCGTCTACCGCGCCGAAATTCGCACAAAATAATCATTTTGTGTTAAAATCCTCTCTTATGAAAGCAAACATCCATCCAAAATACAATCAGATCACCGTCACTTGTTCCTGCGGCGCCTCTTTCCAGACTGGCTCCACTCGCGACGCCATGACCGTCGATATCTGCGCCAAGTGCCACCCCTTCTTCACTGGTGAGATGCGTTTTGTCGATCAGCTCGGCCGTGTCGAGAAATTCCAGGCCAAACAAAAGGCCGCAACTGGCAAAAAAGCCAAAAAAGATCGTAAATCCAGTGGCAATGGTCCCCAAACCCTCT
>JBAQEX010000010.1:0-3191 GCA_049286965.1 Microgenomates group bacterium
CCAAAATCAGAGCAGCAAAGTTATCTAGAAAAACTCGAGAACGCGACCCCCACCCAGGCCTCCCAGTCCATCATCGCCAAAATCATGCAAGAGCTGAAGAAACTCAAAGATTCTCATAATTCCTGATTTAATATCGTTATTCCTCGGTGGGTGCAGAGCGCGTCGAGTCATAAGTTGGGTAAAAGCTTCCGATAAATTCCACAGTTAGGTTATAATACAAAAGCAACTTGGTGGGCGTAGCTCAGTTGGTTAGAGTGCCTCCCTGTGAAGGAGGATGTCGGCGGTTCGAGTCCGCTCGCCCACCCCATGATATATTTTGATACACTAGTTTCTAGTCATATATTTCGCTACGTGCTACAATTTGATCATGAAGTCAAAAATTCAGGTCAAATACGACAAATATCGTAAGTCAAAATCTAGTAAAAAAACTGGGATTTCGAAGTTGCGTAGTTTTATGCCTGAAATGATCTTTCGCACAACCAAATTAGAAGGTGAGTCAGTTACTCGCCGCATGGTTAATGCAATATTTGGATGAAAAGCACTTCTACTAAACCCAAAGGATCTACTTCCTATAAACAAACTGCTTTCGGTATAATCCCACGAGTAAAACTTCTCCTACTTGAACTTGAAGGCACTAAAAGAGGTCTCGAGTTTATCGCGACTAACTATCACCAAAGCATAAGACCAGAACTCATACTCAAAATACATAAGGTTGCATTTGCTTGGATATTTCCTGATTGGGCGGGTAAATATCGTACCATCCGAGTTGAGTATTCAGGCAAAGAAGCTCCATTGCCTCATTTAATTCCTAGTCTTGTAACGAATCTATGCGCCGACATAGAAGAGAGACTGAAACATCTCGACAAAGACAATGTAGAAAATATTATTGAACTATTGGCTTGGTTTCAACACCGTTTTGTTTGGATACACCCTTTTCAAGACTACAATGGGCGACTTGCCCGTATGCTCACAACTTACATTCTTCTTCAAATAAGTCTACCTCCTATTGAAATCAAGGCTGATACCAAGCGGGATAGGGATAATTACCTGCAAGCAATGTATACAGCAGATGAAGGAGACTATTCGAAGTTAGAAATCCTAATCAAACATGCACTCGACGAATCACTGAGTAATGTAATAGTTGAAAAATAAAGTTCGAACACGCTCCCTGATCCCTCCCCAAGTACATCGGAATAGATCATAAAACATTTATTGTCGTGATAACTCAGCCAACGCGAAGATCATAAATCCCGCTAGCAGTATTAAGCCTTCCCACCATTCCAGTTTCTTTTTGGTCTTCACAAACCAGACAAAAGTAAAGTAAATGATGGTAAAAGCCCCGATTGCCATGCCATAAGGGATGAGTCCTCGTTGCGTCAAAGTAAGTGGACGGATGATAGAAGCGAGCCCCAAGATGAGGGTAGAGTTGGCGACAACTGAGCCCAGCAGGTCGCCTAGTGCCATCTTCGCTTGCCCAGAGCCAATAGCCTTGAGCTCAAAGGCTAGTTCTGGGAGCGATGTACCAACTGCCACAATAAACAAACCAACAAAAAGGGTCGAGAGACCACTAGTTAGAGCCAGAGCCGTTGCAATTTTGACGATAAAATGTGAAGCAACAAGTAGCAGTCCCACGCCCGCTACAAACTTTAGGACTCCGCTGTGACCATTGGCACTTGTGACCGTCAGCAAAAATCGCCTCATAGGTGATACTGCCATGACATGGCTTGCCAAGGCTTTGTGATGAGCATGCAAGAAAGTCGAAACCAGTATCATATAGATGACCAGCAACACCACGCCATCTGCCCGTGAAAGCACTCCATCAGCAATGAGAAAAATTGGCAGAAATCCCGCCGCCCCTGTCAGATAGATATCCCGACTTAGTACCTCACCCGTTACTTTAAGAGAGCCTCCCAGTATCGCCGCACCTCCGATCACCAGGCTCAAATCAGCGATATTACTACCAATGATATTCCCCAAGACCAAACTTGTATTGCCCTCAAACGCCGACACTATACTCACAACAAGCTCGGGCAGGGACGTCGAAATAGCTAGGATAAACGCAGTGATACCATATACCCCTAGCCTGCTTTGTCGTGCGACTATCTTGATGGAACGGACAATCAGACTCGTGGCGTAGATGAGGACCAAACAAAGGGCAACTAGAGCAAATATTTGGGCAAGCATACGCTCATTATGCACTAACTACTGGCAATAGCTCAACATGTTCACTTGGGAAACTATGCTATCCTAGATTCATGGGACTTGACATCTTATTTAACGCCAAATCATTTGCAGTCGTAGGCGCCTCCAGCGACGAAAGCAAAGTCGGCCACCAAATCCTCAAAAATCTCACAGTAAACAAAAACCTCACGCTTTACCCGATCAATTTAAAAGGCGGCACCATCCTGAGTCTCCCCACATACCCACATCTGGAAAATACACCCACCACCCCCGAAGTTGCCATCATTTGTGTGCCCCTGACCGTTGTGGAGGGAGTTATTGATCAGTGTATCAAAGTAGGGGTCGGTGCCGTCGTATTGATTACCTCGGGTTTTGCCGAAGTAGGGGAAGTAGGCAAAACTCTCCAAACCACAATCATCAAAAAATTATCAGAGGCTGGCATTGCACTCCTTGGCCCCAACTCCATGGGATATCTAGTACCCAGTCAGGGGATTTATGCCAGTTTTGGACCCAGCGACGTCAGTCCTGGCAAGGTAGCGGTGATCTCCCAGTCAGGCGCTATGCTCTCGGCTTTGTTTCAGGAATATGCCTCTTCTAGCACTGGTGTCTCGTTTGCGCTCTCCCTGGGCAACATGACGGGATATGACGAAAACGATGCCCTTGAGTATGCCATGCACGATGAGCAAACCAAAGTCATTGCCATTTATTTAGAATCTCTCGCCAGTCCCCAAACATTCCTCACACTTGCTGCAGAGATCAGCCGCAGCAAACCCATTTTTCTCCTCAAAGGCGGCACGACCAAAGAGGGGAGCCAAGCCGCCCTTTCTCACACCGCCGCCCTCGCCACTTCTCAGGTATTGCTAGACTCGCTCTGTCTCCAATCAGGCATCGTCCAAGTCGCCAATTTTGAACAATTGGTCAGAGCCAGTGTAGGTGCAAGCAAATCTCACTATCTACCAGACAATCTCCTGATCGTGACCAATGCCGGGGGCCCTGGCGTCGTCTTGACT
>JBAQEX010000011.1:0-8184 GCA_049286965.1 Microgenomates group bacterium
CCTATATCAATACTAAAAGATTGGCGGATCAAATTTTACGGACATTACAGGCACGTGAGCTGCATGTACCGGGAGATAAAATTTCGGTCCGACGAGCTTTAAAAATCAAATGTGTATGGCACTTCTAGCTTAAACTTATTGGCTTCCACCATTCTCTTCACTTTCTCTACAATTTTTGGCTCAACCCCTTCGGATTTACCCTGCAAAACCAGATCAGCTTGCTGATATGTAAATCCCATCTCCCCCTCATCAGTTTGTCCATCCCAGAGCCCAGCCGATGGCTTTTTCGTATAAAAAATCTCGGGCAGTCCCATCTCTTTTGCCATCTCCCACACCTCTGTCTTGTATAGCCCTGCAATGGGTTCGACGTCACTTGCACTGTCCCCAAATCTCGTATAGTAGCCCAGTTTATGCTCAGATTTGTTTTCTGTCCCACACACCAGTGCCCCCATTTTCTTAGCCATATCAAACACAACAATCATTCGTACTCTGGCCATGATATTCCCCACCCTCACCCTCTCTACAGTCGCGCCTATCTGACCAGCCATTGTATCTACTATCTCCTTAATGTTGATCTCTATTGTTTTATTCGTTACGTCATTCCACCCGACAATCGCCTTGGCGTCCATCATATCCTGGTCGCCGTATGGCAACAAAACCGGGATCACTTTGTCTTTGCCAAGAGCACGAGTGAGCAAGCTCAGTGCCACGGCCGAGTCCACCCCGCCAGACACCCCAATTACTGCCGGTCGCTCGCCATAAGTCTGCTTTAGCCAACTAGTAATTCTATTTACTTTATCCATAGGCTATTCTCCTGTATATATTTTGCCACATCAGGCAAAACCATGCCAGCGATATCTCCTTTTTCTGCCATCGCTCGTCTCACTCCACTCGAAGAAACCTCCACCACAGGGACCCCTTCAACTCTTATCATTCCCGGATACATCAACTCAAACGTGTAACCTTTCCTCGGATATACGTAAATCGGATATTTGGCCAAAATATCGCGGTATTTATACCATTTATTAAAATTTGGCAGTTGATCGGATCCCATCAACCAGCCAATTTGACCATCGGAATATTTTTTCGCCAGTTCTTCCATGGTATCCCACGCATAACTCTGACCACTCCGCAAAATTTCAGTATCTGACAACTCAAAATAGGGACCATTTTGGACAACAAGTTTATCCACTACTATCTTTGTCATATCATAGCGGTATCTTGATTCACCCATCTCTTTTAAAAAAGCATGATTCCCGCACGGAACGAAAATAACTTTTTGTGCAATACCGCAACGCACCACTTCACTAGCCATAGTCATGTGGCCATTGTGGGGTGGATCAAAGGCTGACCCCAAAACCAAAATCAAATTTTTCATAGGAATTTACTTCAGGTATCCAAGCGGATCCAAATTCCCCCCAGTCGATCGGATCTCAAAGTGTAGATGTGTCCCCGTACTCCTGCCTGTACTCCCCATCTGCCCGACTACCGATCCCCTCGCCACACGTTGCCCAGTCACCACCGAGATTACCGACAAATGCCCATAAAGTGTTTGATACCCATTGCCGTGATCGATAATCACGTGGTTGCCGTACCCACTATTGGTCCAACCCGATACGACCACTGTCCCCGAGTCAGCAGCCAAAATCGCTCCCCCGTCGTGGTTGGCGATATCCACACCCTTGTGGTACCAGCGGAATGGTTGCGTAATGCGGCCAAACCCAGGCCAGGCAAAGCTCCCCGTGGCCGAGACCGATCCAGCATCAGGCGTCAGCACCCGCGCGATATTTGGCGCGGATGGTGCTACTTCATCAGGCATGACTCCATCAGGCACAATCAAAGTTTGTCCTGCCACAAGCGCAAATGTCTCATCATCCGAAAATGTATTCATAGGAAAGTCGACTATCCCCTGCGCATCAGTCTGGAACTTCTTCGCAATCGAATAGACCGTATCTCCTGGCTTTACTTTATATACCACTCCAGTCACGGGCGGGATCGAGACCGATACTCCTGGCTTCATTTTTTGCCAATTGATACTTGGGTTTGCCCACTTGATCGATTCAATCGATACCCCAAATTTAGAAGCCAGGGATGACAATGTATCTCCTTCTTTGATCGTGTACTCAGACACTTGATTCCAAGGTTTTTCCGATTCTAAGGTGACAATACCTGTTGAGTCCAGCGAGACCCCTAGCACCGATACTCCAGATACCGCGTCAGTTCTGACCGATTCCGCGCCAAAACTGGCTTGGACGAACCTAGGACCCAAGGTAATCGCAAAAAAAATGATCGCCATCATTGCCGAGTGTACAAAAGGACGAGCGTATTTACCCCGCTTGTGGTACAGCGCCCCAGCCACAATATCTTTGCCTGCTTCAAACTTAAAAAAAGTGCGGTACGCGTGCTTGGTGATATAGCGACCCAGTTGTCTATTGAACTCAAAAAATTCTTGGCTTACAGTCAAATCTGTCATGGCGAGTGCTATCCTACCAAAAATGTCAGGCATTGACAAACCAAACGCCCACAAAGTCCAGCAACCCCATCTCCTCATTCTTCCGCTGGCTAGCTAGTTTGTTTGAGTAAGTCAAGAAAACAATTATTATTTGGTATCTGCTCTACATTTCAAAGAATCGATTCAAATCGCTTGTTTACATGAAATCTATTTTCAATACTCTCAGATGCTTCGCGCAACAATCCATTTACAATACCTACCCCAGCATATGCAAGCATGCCCATAGGGTTAAGTCCAAAAAGAGAAAGAACTGCGACTCTAGAGAGCATATCACAGAGAATAATAGGTTCAGCATTTTTCATAGCAAGAGCGAAATCATCTTTACCATTAGTCAGTAACGCTCTACGAGGTTTGGTATCACCATAGTTAATGGCATTTATTCCAACTCCTAGCGCATCTAGAAAAAGCCTTCTACCTGCAATTAGATATTTTTGAGTAGTATTGATAGTTTCAGTCATTTCTAAATTATATCATGCAAAAAATAGATCCAAATCCTAGTATCAATTTATGATCTATAAGCACTAGTTGCCGATGGCACAAATTCAGCATGTACTCCATTTTTCCCACTACTCGTTATCAACTCTCCCTTAGTCAAATTAAACGTAGACATACTTTTATCTTTGCCAAATTCTAGTCTCCAGTCAGTTTGACTACTTTGGCTCCCAATTCGCAGTACTATCAAAGGCATTTCTTCTTGGTCCAAATTTGCCAAAGTAATTTTTGACTCGTCTCCTGACATCAAATTATCTGACCAAGCTACGCCCCCATCAACCTGATTTTTCAATTGACAAAGCTTACCCACCGCTACGCCTTTATCTGCAGTAAAATACACGCTATCATTCTGTACGAATTGGATCATACCACCCTCAATTTTTATCTCCTTTTTTCCTTCTGCATCGTATTCAACTGGTTCAAAAAGTAGCTCCCCTGGCAAATCAGCTACACCAAGTTCGCTAAACACAGGTTTCATGATTGCAAGCTGAGACGAAAACGTTAAACCAACTCCATCCGGCAATTGACTAGGTATAATTTCAAATTGCATAGTTTATTTACCCCTCCTTGAGCATCGCGAGGAACTCTTTATTAGACTTGCTCTTGTTGAGTCGCTCGACGAGGACGCTTGTACGCTCATCGTCATTTAGCATATCGAGCATCCGCCTCATCATCACGATATTTTGATAATCAGAACTCGAGAACAGTAGGTCTTCACGGCGGGTTCCTGATTTGTATACATCAATGGCGGGGAAGATGCGGCGTTCGGATAGTCGCCTATCCAGCACCAGCTCCATGTTGCCCGTACCCTTAAATTCTTCATAAATCAGTTCATCCATCCGGCTGCCTGTATCCACTAGCGCAGTACCTATGATCGTGAGGGACCCCCCATCTTCCATCTTGCGGGCTGCCCCAAAAAATCTCTTGGGTGGATAGAGTGCTGCTGGGTCAAACCCACCAGATAGCGTCCGACCTGACGTAGGTATGGCTAGATTGTAAGCGCGAGCTAGACGGGTCACAGAATCAAGTAGGATTACTACATCCATTCCTTCCTCAACCAAGCGTTTAGCCCGCTCTAGCGCGATCTCAGCTACTCTGGTTTGGTCCTCAGCTGGCTCATCAAAGTTGGAGGCCGCACATTCTCCGCGCATCACCGAGTTTTCGGTCACTTTTTCTAGGTGGCGACGGATATCCGTGACTTCCTCAGGCCGCTCGCCTATCAGCACTGTCATTAAATGGATTTCAGGATAGTTTTTGGCAATTCCTGTCACCATATCTTTCATTATGGTGGTCTTGCCCGCCTTGGGTGGTGCTACGATCATGCCGCGTTGACCACGGCCTATTGGGGCCACCAGGTCGATCACCCGGTTCGATAATGGTTGGCTACCCATCTCTAGCACTATTTTTTGAATCGGATAAATTGGGGTCAGATTGTGAAACTTGACTCGTTTGTGGAGCTCTGTAGGCGACTTGCCATTTACTTTGTTTACCGTGACCAGTGCCCAGTAACGCTCGTTGTCTTTGGGTTTGCGGGCTGTCCCCTCGATATAGTCACCGCTTCGCAGTCCTAGGCGTCGCACCACCATGCTCGCCATGTAGGCATCGCGCTCAGTCGGGTGAAACTGGGGGCGGATCACGGCGTGGCCGTCGTTAGAATCGTCTAGGTACCCAGAGATCGGCTCAATGTCAGCTCCGTTTGTTGCTTGTGGGGCAAATGCAGGGCGAGGCTGGTAGTTGGTCACGGGACGATTAAATTGAGGTCGGGGGTTTCCTGCGTATGGCCTTGGTGCTGGCTGGGGAGCTGGAGGTAGTACCACGGGCGCAACCACTGGTTCTACCTTGGGCTCTACCTTAGCCTCCACTTTTTCCTCAAGTGGCTTGACTATTGACTCCTCTATTACTTTTTTTGTCACTTTAGCTGCTGGCATACCTGCCTCCTAGAATTCAAGATAACACTTTAAAAAACTAATACGTAAAAATCACAAGTGTCGGGGAACTAGTGTAGTATGACAAATTTATTGGAGTTCGTCAACTATCATCTGGGCTATACTCAAAATCTTCAGTTTTTTATTGATTATTGGTACTTGGTTATTGATTATTTTTGAGACACTATCTGTGACTACTACCTCATCAATCTCACTTTTCTCTAGTTTCTCCTGTACTCCTGGGATATGCAAGTGGTGGGTGGCTGCCACAGACACCGATTTAGCGCCTTGTTTTTTGAGATATTTAGCGCTCTCCATCATGGTCGATCCCGTCACAATCATGTCATCCACTATGATCACTCGCTTACCTTTGACTTCACCGCTCATTGAAACTACCTCGACTTTTCCCGTCTTCAAATCTCGTCTTTTATCCATATAAGCTATCGGTATATTTAGTTCTCGTGCAAAGTAAGCGCTCGCTTTAACAGCTCCTTCATCAGGCGCCACCACCACCGTATCAGCTCCCACCATTTTCCTAAAATATTCCAGGAAAAGTGGTTTTGCCGACAGCTCGACAACGGGTATGTCAAAGAATCCCGTAATTGCCCTATTGTGCAAATCAAACGTAATGATTTTTTTGATTTTGGTAGTTTGCAAAATCTGGGCGATCACTTTTGCCGATAGTGGCTCACCAGGCAGAAACACTTTGTCTTGTTTAGAATAACCTAGCCACGGCACAATCCCCACCATATTTGTATGACCTTGCCTTGTCAGTGCATCCCCCAGCAAGCAAAACTCGATTAAATGTTCATCCACTGGGGAGGACAGTGATTGGATCAGTGCCACGGACCCTTTTGCCTCCCCCATCACCCGCACTCTCCGCTCTCCGTTTTCAAACTTCGAGCTCTCCACCTTTCCCATTTGCGATTCAAGTAGTTTTGCGATCTTGCTAGCTAATTCCCGATTTGATGACCCGCTAAATATCTGCATAAGGTTACTTCCCCAACATAAAATCTTTTCTAACTTTATCTTGATTATACCCTTTTGTCACGGTCCATCGAGTCACAACATTTTCTAACAAAGCAACAAAAAAGCCATTTGGATAATTTCTTATATGCTGTAATACTTTTATACGCATATCTGCTTGATCTAGCCATTGTTCCAGATATAAATCACTTAGAGGCTCTATCCCTACATTTTCAATCGCACTGCCAACCGAAAAGCTTTTCGATACCATCGTCCCTTCATCCATCTTCATCATACTTACCAAGAGAGATTCTGCTAAATCTCTTTGCATTTCATCCATCCTAGAATCTGGCATATTTCTCTGTCTGTTTTTGTACCTCTTTTGCTGCCGCTCGCGGATCACTAGATTCCAAGATACTTCTCCCCACATTTATGATCATGTCACTACCGTGACTTGTCTCGTCATTTAAAATATCCTGAACTTTTGCCCCCTGCGCTCCCACTCCAGGCACGAGCATCACCATCTCCCCTACTATTTTCCTCGCCAACTTCATCTCCTCTGGGTGCGTCGCCCCCATCACTACTCCCCACTGCCCCCTACCATTATCTCTATTTACCACCTCCTCAAGCACTTGTTCCCACACCTTTTTGCCATTTTCTAGTTTCATATCTTGGATCTCGCTGGACTCTGGATTAGAAGTTTTTACCAGTACGATCAGTCCTTTATCGTCATATTTTTCAAAAGGCGCAAGAGCTCCAAGCCCTTGGTATGGGTGCAGCGTGACGGCATCCACTCCCAAATATTCAAAAGCAAACTTGGCATATTGCTCATTTGTATTGCCGATATCTCCCCGTTTAAAGTCCAAAATTATCGGTATCTCAGGATATTTATCCTGTAAATACTCACATACCCTTTTCAAACTCGCAATTCCCTCTGATCCACGTGCCTCATAAAAAGCCGAGTTTGGCTTATACGCACACACCAAATCGTGAGTCGCTTCGATGATTGCAGTCATCGCATCAGCATCACTATTATCCAGACCGATGCACAACAAACTCTTGTTTTGTCGCGAGCAATTTTTATACTTGTCTAGGAATCTCATCCCTTCCACTCCCTGGGATTCTGCAGCCACTTTGTCACAATTTTTTTGTTTTCACTAGTTATTTTATTCATTTCTTCTGCCACCGCCAAAATAGTATGGACATCAGTCAACTGCGTCAGTTTCACTTTCGCGTGGTCAAATGCTTCCTTTGCTTCCGCCAAATCATAGCTCACAATCACCAAACAATAGTTCACTATCGCCCCCGCCTTTCGCAGCTCCTCAACTCCGTGCAAACTCGATCCTCCCGTTGTTACGAGGTCTTCAATTAAAAGCACGGACTTGCCCTCCACGTTTCCCCCCTCTACCATTTTCTTCGTCCCATGATCTTTGGCGGCTTTACGGATAAATACTGACGGCTTCATCAAAAGCGCCCCGAGGGCAGCACTATGGGGAATCCCTGCCGTCTCAATACCAGCGATCATGTCAAACTCAATTTTTTGTTCTTTGCTTTTGGAGATAAACGAGTCCAACACCACTCTCCACTCTCTAGGATACGACGGAAACATCCGGTTATCCATATACATGGGAGACAAAATACCAGATTTAAAAGTGATCGGATTATCAGGGACAAAACCCACCCCACCAATATCTATCAAAGCCTTTGCTACATCCCTAGCTATATTACTCATCAAAAATGTAGTTTAGCACAAAATCAAAAAATTAATTACCAAACCAACTTTTGGCAACTTTCAAAATATTGTCAGCGTTAGTAGATATGCTCACCAAAATTACACTGCCACAACCCATTGCCGCAAATAAACAACCCACGTATCCCAGTAAGTCCAAACAACCCGGTTTTTTTTCTGGATGATTTTGCTCCATTTGAGTCCAAGTCATATGTATTTATCCTATTAAATAATTTATTTATAAACAGAGTGGAGGGGCTATGAGCCCCCGCCTGCAGCGCTATGCGCAAGCATTGCGGGCAGGTGCCCTACATGCACAATATTGGGGGATTATGAGCCTGCCCTATCTCACATATCCCCCAATATTAAGCACGTAATCATACATCTTGTATCTCAAGACGTTATAGGACCAAGCACTACTGGTAGTGTGTTAGATATACTCTTACACACAAAATGTAGCTTGACGCTTGTATTACCTAGTGTTAAAGTTCAACTACGCTTATGTGATTATTGAAACAATCACATTTCGTTTTGAATAAGAGCATTGCTACACGTGATCC
>JBAQEX010000012.1:0-9497 GCA_049286965.1 Microgenomates group bacterium
GACTTTAGGTGTTGAAACACACTATTTTCTATCACACTGTCACTAAAGTCGCACTTGATAAAAACTACAGGGGAGAAGTCTAGGTTACTCAGCTTACTACCAGGGAAGCGACACCCCTCAAAAGATGTCCCGTCAAACTTAACGCCTGTAAAATCACAGTTTTCAAACGTACATTTCGTAAACGAACTAAATTTCAAATTTACAAAGGCAAATCTACAACTAGTGAATGTTGTGTCTCGTACCTGCTCTCCCTTTAATTCTGTCTCGGCAAATTGTTTATCTCGGTACTGCATTGCTACGCCAATCTCGGGAATAACGAATTACCTTTAACTATTTTTTTGCCGTTAAATTGTTTACTTATTTCCTCTGCCGTCTCGGGCATAAACGGAGCCAAATCTATCATTATTTGTCTTATTTCGCCTACCAATTTAGTTAAGGCATCTTCTCGCTCTTTATCTTTCAATTCCCAAACCCGCTTCTCAGAAACAAAAATATTTGCATTCTTAATGGCTGTCCATACAGTTCCCAGTGCTCTATCAAATTGATATTCATCTAAATAAACCGTAGTCACTTTGCTCATGCTAGGACTGAGGATAGGTTCAAATTTCATACCATCTGCCATCGCCGCCACCCTCGCCACTAGATTACCCAGTCCATTCTGCAGGTCAGACTTGTAGACCTCGTCCATTCTGTTCCAGGAAAAGTCTCCGTCCCCATAAGCCGGGATCTCCCTCAAAAGGTAATAGCGAAATGCATCAATTCCATATTTTTTTACTACTTCGTCAGGATGGATTGCGTTACCAAGAGATTTGCCTATCTTATTTCCCTCCACCGTGACATATCCATGCACAAACTCTTGCGTAGGCAGGGGGACATTTGCAGATAGCAGCATCCCAACCCAGTACAAAGCATGGAACTTTACGATTCCCTTGCCAATCACGTGAATCCGCTCAGTGTCTGCGTTGTTCCAAAAATTCTGATACTTCTCGCCCTCATCAGCATAATCAAGTGCGGTTATATAGTTTGAAAGGGCATCTACCCACACGTACATGACCTGCGATTCATCATTTGGTACAGGAACCCCCCAATTCCTTGCTCTTTCACGGCTGCGCGAAATTGAGAAATCTTTTAAACCTTCCCGTACAAACCCAAGCACTTCATTTTTACGTTTTTCAGGCACTATCTTTATAGTATCCTCTGTAATCAGTTTTTCAATTTGGTCTTGGTAATTAGTCAGTTTGAAAAAATAATTCTTTTCACTCACCAGTTCTGGCTTTTTCCTGTGTTCAGGGCAGAGTCCATCTACCAAATCTTTCTCCGTCTTAAATTCCTCGCACCCTACGCAGTACATCCCCTCGTAGGTATCTTGGTATATATCACTAGGTTTAAAACTTGCCCAAAGTTTTTGTGCGCCCCTTATATGTCGCTCTTGTGTAGTCCGAATAAAATCATCAAAACTCAAATTTAGCGTCTTGCTCAATTTTCTAAATTCTGCAGTCTTTTCGTCAACAAACTCTATCGTTTCTTTATTTGCGGCCTCAGCTGCCAACACATTCTTTAGCGCATTCTCATCACTCCCAGTTAGCGCAAATACATTTTCTTTGCCAAGCACAATCCTGAAAAATCTAGCCATCACATCGGTCTGAACATATTCCAAGCTATGCCCGATATGGGGGTCACCATTCACATAAGGTATCGCCGTACTGATAAACACTTTTCTTTTCATGGGGTTGATTATATCAACAAATTTAACCTACTTCTTCATTATCCGCTCGATAGCTCTAGATAAACGCGCGCTCCACGCTCCGGCCCACTCTTCTGCTTTTACTTTTTGGAGCGAAATTTGCATACCCCGCTTATTCATCGACTCAGAAACTGAGGCAATTGTAGCCGTAGAAACTTTCAACACATCTTTGATATGCTCATATGATTGTCTTTTGTCCAAAAATACCGCTATTGCGAGTCGCTTGGCGATGGCCGATAGTTCAGATTCCGACATGAGTGATTTTAGGGTCAATTCGACCTCTATTTCACTCTTTGCATCAGCCAATACTTGATACAATATTTTATAAACTTGATTCTCAATCTTATTGTTCATGTGATGCGTTGTTTTTTTCATAGCTACGATAAATATATACGCTTTCAATGACTAAAGTCAACAAGATTACAAGCGCCAGTCCAATATGCATAAGTCCCAACATCGAAAATACCAAGCCAGCAACCATAGTTATAGTCAAAATCAAACTCGCAAAAACCCTACGCACAAAGATAGCAATAGTGTACCAAAGGGCGATTATCAGCAACAAGTAAAATGGCAAGTAAGACTCTGGAATTAAAACGTCTTTTAGTAATTCTGGCTCAACATAAATCACAACAAGTAAAATTGCCCCCCACAACATGAGTAGCGAGAGTATTTTTGGTATCCACTTCATATTATGACTATAATAGCAGTATGGAAGTCACAACACTCACCCTAATCATTGTTTTTTTCCTGCTTGGCTTTATGATCCTCATACTTAAATTTTTCAAAGATGACCTCAAGGCCTTAAAAAGTTCAGTAGACTCGACAAAAGACACGATCAATTCCAGTCTCCAGGTTAATACTCGGGATATCAACGACCGCCTCCTCCGTGCCACCGAAGTAATAGGGGAGCTCAAGCGCGAAGCTGGGGCATTCTCAGAAGTTAGTAGGTCTATGAAAGACCTCCAGGATTACTTGAGGTCCCCCAAGCTACGTGGCAATATTGGGGAAATGGTCCTAAAAGACCTCATCTCGCAAATGTTCCCTGTTAGTTCCTACAAGATCCAACATACGTTCAAATCGGGTGTTATCGTGGACGCGATCATTAAAACTGATGCTGGACTCTTGCCCATTGACTCTAAATTCCCCATGGAAAATTTTCAGAAAATGATGTCCTCATCAAATAAAACTGAACAAGAAACGCTGCGCAAATCATTTACGCACGATATTAAACTTCACATCACCGCGATCTCAAAAAAATACATTCTTCCAGCCGAAAACACCCTCGATTTTGCACTCATGTACATTCCCTCTGAGTCAGTATTTTACGAAGTAGCCAGTAGTGAAACCCTGATGAGTTTTGCTCGCGATTCCCGTGTTTATCCAGTTTCTCCCAACACCCTCTACGCGGCTCTTCAAACAATTCTCCTCTCGTTTGAAGGCAAAAAAATCGAGCAAAAAGCCAAAGATGTTTTTAAACTAATGCGCGGTATCCAAAAAGATTTTGGCAAAACGGCAGACAATATGAATACTTTGGGCAGTCATCTGACCAATGCCTACAACAAATTTTCCGATGTCCAGTCCCAGTTCAATAGTATCGGCCAAAAGCTCTCCTCCACGAATCAATTAACGGGCGACACTGAACCCGAAAAGCTTTTAGAAAAATAATATTCCGTTGTGTCGATTCAGCGGAACAATGTATCGATGATTCGAATCATCGATACAGCACAACGTCAATACTCTAATTATTCGAATAATCGAAGTATTACTATGAAAATCCGATTAGCCACCATAGCAGATATTCCCGCCATCGCTTCGATGAAAAAGATTGAAGATAATGACAGATATATGCAACGGATAAATGAGACAACAGATGGCAAATCGGCCTACCTAGTTGCTGAGCAGAGTAACCAGATAATCGGACAAGTGTTTCTCAAATATTACGGGACAAAGAAATATTCAGATTACCCGAATATGGAAGATTTGTTTGTAGACGAAAAATTCAGAGGACAGGGAGTGGGAACTACCCTAATAAAAGAGTGTGAGAATCGTGCAAAAGAAAAAGGATTCACCATGATCGGTTTGTCAGTTAATCCAAGTCTCAACAAAAAAGCCATGAGTCTTTATGAGAAACTCGGTTATACCAGTCTAGGAAATAAGCCCTATCTAGACGGAGTTTATAATGGTGTAGAAGATTGGGTAATCGACTTAGTCAAAGCAATATGACGAAAACAACCAAAGAATTTGATATAGCGTACAAAAAACTCAACAAAGAACAGCGCCTAGCTGTCGATACCATCGAGGGCCCCGTCATGCTCGTGGCCGGACCAGGTACCGGCAAAACCCAAACCCTAGCCCTCCGTATCGCCAATATTATTAAGAAGACCGACGCCCCCGCCAGCTCCATCCTCGCCCTTACCTATACCGAGTCCGGTGCTCGTGCCATGAAATCGCGCTTGACTCAGATGATTGGAAGTGAGGCCTATTACACGAGTATCTCTACTTTCCACGCTTTTTGTCAGGGCGTGATTAAAGACAACCCAGATGTATTCACCTTAGATGCTTCCATCGAACCACTATCCGATTTAGCGAAACTCAAGCTCATTTGCAATTTGATCGACCACTCTGACGTCCATCTCCTTCGCCCAACTGGCGCCCCGTATCACTATGCCTCTGGCACCATTGGGGCCATAAGTGATCTAAAGCGGGAAGGAGTGGACCCTGACGAATTTGAGGAGTTACTCACCGCCGAAACTCTGTTTCTCCAGTCCGAAGAAGCAGGGGAGCTCAAAAAAACCGAACTCACCAAGCGTCAGCGTAACCTAGCCAAAAACAAAGAGCTCAATTTACTTTTCACTAAATATCAATCCATGCTCAAAGCTGATGGTAGCTTTGATTTTGAAGATATGATCACGGTCGTAGTTGATGCGTTTAAGCAAAACTCCGAACTATTATTTTCTTATCAAGAAAAGTATTTATACGTTTTGGTCGATGAGTATCAGGATACCAACTCCGCTCAGAATGAACTAGTGCTACTGCTTGCCAAATATTGGGGAGCACAAGCCAACGTTTTTGTAACCGGCGACCCAGACCAGAGTATTATGAGATTTCAAGGCGCCTCCATAGAAAACCAACTTTCATTTGTTAAAGCGTACCCAAATGCTGTCGTGATCACTCTCAAACAAAATTATCGCTCTAGCCAAAATATTTTAGACGCCGCCGACTCTTTGATCACCAACAACAATTTACGGATAAGCAATATTGTTCCAGGAATTGATTCACATTTAATTGCAGTAGGGGCAGGGTTTACCCCTGCCCGTGCAGGCAACAAAATTGGCGTTGCCGAATTATCCAGTAATACCGCCGAAACAATCTATCTTGCAGAAGATATCAAACATAAAATTGATGGGGGAGTTGCACCGCGTGATATCGCTATCATTTATCATAAAAATTTTGAGGCCACAGTAATCGCCAATACCCTGACTAAATACGGCCTAGATTATTCTGTTCAGGGTGGTGCCAATGTGCTAGTAGATCCAGTAGTGCGCAATTTTATCAAAATCCTCAAAGTGATTTATGAAATGCGCGAGAAAGAAGAGGATGAGGATTTATTTACTATCCTCCACTATGATATTTTTGGCATTAACCCGCTCGATGTCTTAAAAATAGCGCGTGCGGCTGGCGATTCTCGCCTGACCTTATTTGACGTGCTCGGCAATCCCGACTTATTAAATACTCTCGAGCTTTCCACGCTCAAACAAATCGAGGAAACATTTACCAAACTGCAAAATTGGTCAGCACTTGATGCTAACAAAACTTTTGTTGAATTCTTTGAAGACGTCTTAAACAAATCGGGGTACTTAAATTCTATTTTAGACTCCTTTCACAGTCTAGCCAAAATGAACACCTTATTTGACGAAGTGAAACGGATGAACCGGGCCGATCACAATCTCGATTTGAAGGGGTTTATCAACAATTTAGACATCATGGAAAGAAATCATATCAGGATTGAAGAATCTAGTTATGGGATCAGTCGTGATGCTATCACTTTGACCACCGCCCACAAAAGTAAGGGGCTGGAATGGGAACACGTCTATGTCTACAAAGCGATCGATGGCAACTGGGGCAACAATAAAAAATCCGAGCTACTTACTCTGCCACACACATTACTCAAAAACGTGAAGCCCTCGGATAAAGAAAAAAACGAAGATGAGCGGAGATTATTCTACGTCGCCATCACTCGCGCTAAATCTAGTCTGACCATTACTAGGTCCCGTACCTACTCTATCTACGGTAAGTCGCAGGAGGCCAGTCCCACCATGTTCCTCGAAGAATTAAATCCTGATCTATTAGTGTCAATCGACGTCACTCAGATCGAAGAAACAGCTCACAAACACATTGAAACTATTTTAGGAAGCAGTAGTATGCCAGACACAGGGTCGAGTGAAGCCGCCTACTTGCAAGATATAGTAAACAACTTCAAGCTCGCTGCCACTTCCCTCAATTCCTATCTATTTTGTGCTTATAAATTTAAGTTGGACAAATTATTAAAAGTTCCCCACGCCAAAAAATCTCATTTAATTTTTGGTACAGCCATCCACAAAGCGCTGGAAAAATTTTATTTAAAATTCAAGGAAGATGGGATTATCCCAACCTGCGACTATTTACTCGCAGAATTTCGCGCTTCACTCAACTCATCTGTCATCACCAAAGGCGATCTCTCTATTTATTTAAAGAAGGGGGTAGAAGTTCTCACTGCCTATTTTGATCTAAACAAAAACCATTTTGTACTACCCCTTGATACTGAGAAAAACTTGCGCGCCAACCTGGGTGACATCCAATTAACTGGCAAACTCGACCGGCTCGAATGGTCAGATAAAGCGAGCCGGCTTGTCAGGGTAGTGGACTACAAAACTGGCAAACCCAAAACCATGGGCCAAATCGAGGGAACTACTCAGGATAGTGACGGTGAGTTGCGCCGCCAGCTCGAATTTTACAAACTCCTAATCGATTCAGATCCAAGTCTAAACTACAAGTTCGGCGAAGGCATGCTCGACTTTGTTGAAGAGGCTGGTCTCAAGGGTAAGTCAGGCGAGCGCCGCTTTAGGGTGGATGATAAGCAAATTACAGAACTAAAGAAAAATATTATCACCACGATGCAGTCCATCCGCGCGCTTCGCTTCCCCCGCACTACTGATCTCAAAAAATGTGAAAGCTGCTATTTTAAAGACCATTGTTACCCAGCCGGGCTCTCTAGCTAATCCCTACTACAACTTTTTGCGATAACATGGAGTAAAATACACTCATGGCAAAAAGAAATGTATGGACAAAGGAAACGCTAGCTAACGAAGAATTAAGAACAAAATCGCAAATTGAAGATAAAAAACTCGGGGAAGAACTAAAGGGTGCCGTTGACGATCGTATGCTAAAACAATATCAATTAATATTAGAACGCATGAGAGTTGGCAAAGCTAGCCCACCCCAGATAAAATTTGTAAGAAAGCATCCAGAGCTGGGCGAGCTCTCTTTAACGCCGCCTGGCAGACGGGGGTAACTTACGACTACACAAATCGCGCCAGCTTTCTCACTCATCGACCAAGACGGCATTACTCATTCACTCTCAGATTATCGCGGGTCCTGGGTCGTCCTCTATTTCTACCCCAAAGACGATACGCCAGGCTGTACCAAAGAGGCCTGCAACTTCCGTGATTCATTTCATCAGCTAGAAAAAATGGGAGTAATAATCCTGGGAGTTTCTAAAGATAGTGTAATAAGCCACAAAAAATTTGCGAGCAAATACGATCTACAATTTCCACTCCTTTCTGACCCAGATCACATAATCATTGAAGCATATCGTGCTTGGGGCGAAAAGAAATTTATGGGTCGCACCTTCCTGGGTATCCTCCGCACCACATATCTCATCAACCCCAAAGGCGAGATAGCCAAAGCCTACGCCAAAGTCAATCCCACTCTCCACGCCAGCGAGATAATTAATGATCTTCAGTCTCTTCAGTCCAACGCATAAATATCTGATAAAATTACACCATGCAAGACCCAGATCTTCTTAAGGAAACACTCAAAAAATACAAGAAAGAAAATTACCACGTAATGTCCTGGTCAGAATACGAAATGGAGTTAAAAAGTCTGACAGCCAAAGTCGTAGATTATGTAACCAAAAATAACCTCACAGTTGACGTTGTTGTTCCCATTCTCCGCGGAGGCAATATTCCCGCCACCTATCTTGCGTATACGCTAAATATTCTCACTATTATCCCTGTCCAGTACAAATATTTCTTTATTCCTGGCAAATGTGAGCTACGGCGGTTGCAAACTATCAACAAGCAAGCCATAAATAAAGAAAATCCAGTCATTCTATTGGTTGAGGGCAATCACTGCTATGGCAATCAAGCTAAATATGCGGCCCATGATCTAAAAGCAACTTTTCCAAATTCACGTATCATCTACGCCGCTTCCAATATGGATTACAAATACCAAGACGTAGTAAAAGATGCCGAGATTTCATTTTATGGTAACCTAACCAATTGTTGTAAGGAATTAACTGATGAAGAATGTCAAAAACTAGGTATCGAATACAAACAGGAATTAATTTTTCCGTGGGAAAAAATTGAAGAAGAATGGGAAATAGTTGAGTTAAAACAGCACCAATACTCAAACGTTGATCAGCTACGAGAATCCTCTGCACTTGTCGCTGAATATCCTCTATGAGCGACATTTTTGATCGTGGACTCAAGCTCTTTTCCGGAATCATATACGAAACTATAAATGAATATTCCACTTTTACTCATATCAAATCTGTGTTCAACGATGAGTGGTACAACTTTATCGTTCCCGAGGTAGATCCAGACAAACTAGATTCAGCAGAAGTAAGACGAGTGGTAGATGCAGAAGCCAAAAGAGGCGTTTCACTTTCATATTACATCTCCGACGCTTTGCATAATCAGTACAAAACGTTCTTTGAAGGCAGCAGTCACCTAAACACTAGCACCGACTATTATATTTGCAACCAGCATCAAAATATTTACAAACCATCGGGGGAATTAATCTTAGTTGATGATTCAACAATCGATGCATATGTATCTATGTCTAGAACTTGTTTCCCAGACTGGGCTAGCAACGAATCCTATGCACGACACATGTATAGACATCAAAAAGCGAATCAAGAAAAAATAGTGCTCAACTACCTTTTAAAGGATAATGATAATTATGTTGGATTTTGTGGATTTATTGGTTCAAAAAAAGAAAATCTGGCATATTTCCACAACACGGGCGTCCTTCCAGAATATCGAAGAAAAGGATATTTTACCGCAATCATTCAGCATCTTATTAATTTAACGATAACATCAGGAATTACGAAAAGCTATGCGCTAGTAGAGAATAATAGCGGTTCATATCATGGCTTAATCAAGATCGGATACAAAGTTGAAGAAAAATATCACCTATTTTCCATATAATATCTATATATACAAATCACATTATGTGATTTAATTAGATTGTTATATAAATATTTACTTGGAGAAAAATATGCCCGCCAAAAAGAAAAGCAAAAAACCATTAGTCAGTAAAAAACAAAAAGAAGAAATCAAAGTCGAAGGTAAGAAAGTAGTTAGCAAAATCAAAGCTCTCATCAAAGAAGGCAATGTCCGCAAAATCACCGTTAAAGACAGCAAAGGCAAAGTCATTTTGTCTCTCCCTGTCACCGCCGGCGTCATCGGCGCGATTTTGCTCCCTCCTCTAG
>JBAQEX010000013.1:0-12229 GCA_049286965.1 Microgenomates group bacterium
GACTAAGCTAGTGGGCGAAATAAGACAAATTGCAGTAGATTTGACTCCGTTTATGCCCGAGACGGCAGAGAAAATAAGTAAACAATTTAACGGCGAAAAAATAGTTAAAGGTGAGTCGTTATTCCCGAGATTGGCGTAGCAATGCAGTACCGAGACAAACAATTTGCCGAGACAGAATTAAAGGGAGAGCAGTTACGAGACACAACATTCACTAGTTGTAGATTTGCCTTTGCAAATTTGAAATTTAGTTCTTTTACGAAATGTACGTTTGAAAACTGTGATTTTACAGGCGTTGAGTTTGACGGGACATCTTTTGAGGGGTGTAGCTTCCCTGGTAGTAAGCTGAGTAACCTAGACTTCTCCCCTGTAGTTTTTATCAAGTGCGACTTTAGTGACAGTGTGATAGAAAATAGTGTGTTTCAACACCTAAAGTCTGGATCAAAAAGTGAAGTGGTGAGGTATGACCTGAGAGAATGCAGGTTCACAAAAACATCGTTAATTAATACAATATTCATCAAGTGTGATCTGGAGAAAGTAGATTTTGAGGGAGCTAAACTCTCTGGAGCGTCGTTTGATAGAGTAAAGCTGACGAAAGCAAAATTGGTCGGAGCAGATATCTCGGGAACTAATTTTGAGGGGTCGATAATAGACCAGACCGAGCTGGATGCTCTTGGATTTGTGCAGTACGGCAATAGTCGAGGGTTTAAATTATGTTGATTGATACGCATGCCCACCTTTGGTTCGATGATTACCGAGATGATTTGGAGCAGGTGTTAGAGCGCGCAAAAAACGCTGGCGTGGAGAAAATGATTGTGCCAGGGACAGAGATAGAATCTAATAAATGCGCAGTAGAGCTAGCAAAGAGGTATCCTGACGTGATTTACGCAGCCGTGGGGATACATCCAGAGGAGCTACTAGGATCCAAAAGTTCCGATCTATCTTTCGCTTCGCTGCAGACCACTCTAAGATCGGAACTTCGGGAGCATATGGTCGCAATCGGGGAGATCGGAACGGATGCAAGTACAGAGGAACTAAAAAATTGTATGGGGGAGCAGAAAGAATTGTTTAGAACGCAGTGCGAGCTGGCACTCCAGTTTGATTTGCCAATCATCGTACATACCCGCCAGAGTTTGAGTGAGGCACTAGAGGTACTAGATAAATTGCCTACCATGCCTAGGGGTCAGTTTCATTGTTTTTCTCATGATGAGGTAGGACTAAAACAAGTGATTGAGCGCGGGTTTAATGTAAGTTTTTGTGGAAATATCACATGGAGCAAGAGGGTCGCCAGGCTCGTGAGCTTGGTGCCAGATAATCGATTGTTGCTAGAGACGGATAGTCCACTAATGATGCCTATGATCGCAAAGGTTCTAAGCTCGGGGCCAGAAAGTTCGGAACCTAGGAACAGGCGCAACGAGCCAGCAAATGTTACAATACTCGCCCAGATCATTGCTGACCTACGAGGACAGTCCTTGCAGGTGATAGCAGATCAAACTACGCAAAACGCAGTAAGATTGTTTAAGTTATGAAAAATTTACGAAAATGGATGCGCAGGCATCCAGTCCGGACAAAGCGGGCGCTCGAAATACTACCTGGTTTTGTGTCGTGGTTCCTCATCCTTTTCCCAGTATGGGGATCATTTGTGATCCCCAATGTGGTGGCGTATTACATCATTGCGTTTTCGGTGTACTGGTTCTACCGGTCAATGACCACAGCATTTCTCTCGATCCTGGGGTACTTTAAACTCAAAACCTTCCAAGTTTATGATTGGATGGGTGACGTAGTAAATTTCCCTGATTGGAAACATGTAAACCACATCATAGTAATTCCAACCTACAAAGAACCACTCCCTACTCTCAAGCGAACACTGGACAAACTCTTGGAACAAACATTTCCACTGAAAAATATCCATATTATGATGAGTTTTGAGGATAGAGAAGGACCAGAAGCAAGAGAGAAGGCGCGGGGACTGCTCGATATGTATGACGGCAAGTTTGGACATTTGTGGGCTACATATCATCCAGATTTGCCAGGAGAGGTGAAGGGTAAATCATCCAATACTTCGTGGGGAGCGAAAGAGGCAAAGCGATATCTGGTTGACCAAGAAGGGATGAATATTGACTATATTACAATAACCAGTGAGGATGCCGACGCCCTGTTGCACCCCTCATATTTTGCATGTTTGTCCTACCACTTTTTAGATAACCCTGCCCGCTATACGACTATCTGGCAAGCAGTTCTTATGTTTTATAACAACATCTGGAAAGTCCCGATCCTGGTGAGGGTATTTTCATCATCGGCTACCATCATGTCCCTAGCCATGTTGGCGAGGCGTGATAGACTGATCAACTTCTCTACATACACTGCAAGTTTGAAAATGATTGACGCAATCGGGTACTGGGACGTGGACGTGATACCAGAGGATTGGCGCCTATTCTTTAAAGCGTTTTTCTCGCTGGATGGAAAAGTGAGTGTCGAGCCGATATTTTTGCCGATTATGGCTGATGCCGCGGAGGCTACGGGAATGTGGAAGACTTACGCCAACCAATATGAGCAAGTAAAGAGGTGGGCCTGGGGAGTATCTGATACTCCTTATGTGATCTCTAGATGGGTCATGGCAGATACGATCCCTTTTTGGGAGAAAACGATAAGGGTACTTAGGGTTATGGAGGATCATTTTTTGTGGCCGGTAAACTGGTTTGCAATTACAATCGGTGCACTGCTACCCCCACTCCTAAACCACGATTTTTCTAGGACGATTATCGGCAAAACGCTACCCCAAGTGACATCGGCCATACTGACCGTGTGCTTGTTGGCGCTACTGGTGATGATAATCCTAAACTTCAAGCTGAGACCAAAGAAGGAAGGGAGAAAAATCCCAGTACTATCATTTATTTTTGACGTACTAGAGTTTGTAACCCTCCCCGTGGTTGGGTTTTTCTTTAGTGCCATACCGGGAATCGATGCCCATACAAGGCTGATGCTGGGAAAGTATATTGAATACAAGGTAACAGAAAAAGTTAGACCTGAAGAAACTGGTAGCAACTAGACATACAATGCGGTATGCTTAATATATGAAATGGCTCCTAGGCTTACATAGGCTGTGTAATAGATATGAATGGATAATATTTCTCGTGATTTTAGTGTTGATTTTGCGGTTACCTAGTTTTATCATGCCCCATTATTATGGTGATGAAGAAATATATTTTGTGATGGGTAGGGCCTGGGCAAACGGCGTACCACTGTACAAGGCAATGTTTGACCACAAGCCACCACTTATTTATATAATGGCTGGAATTGCTCCAACTATGCTAGCTTTTAGGGGATTGCTGGCCGGCGTGATGGTAATACATACCATTTTGTTTTGGAAATTATCTCAATTGTTTTGGGCTAAAACTAGACCAAATTTAGCTTATCTTTCATCTTTTGTATTTGTAGTCCTAACTACTATCCCGACGTTTGAGGGACTCACAGTGAATGCGGAGCTCCTCATGATGATGCCTGTAACTGCCGCCGCGCTGATATTGTGGGGATTGCGGGCGGACACGGGGGTCCGCCCCTACAAGTTTTTCCTGGCTGGGCTTTTGGGTGGGATCGCATGGCTATTTAAGATCCCCGTTGCTTTTGATATGGTCGCGATTGGATTGTATTTTTTTGTATTTAAAAAGAAAACATTAATAGAGGGAATCAGGGCGATGTTCTCATGGTCGTTCTTGGCGTATGCAGCTGCATTTGTGGCCCCACTTGCCCTGACTTTTGTTTATTATTATCTCAAGGGAACTGGGCCAGATTATTTGGCAACAGTACTGACTGTGAACTTGGGCTATGTGTCTTCGTGGTCAACAAGTACGTATACATTTAACCCATTTAAGAGTGGTCTAGTGGTAAGGGGAACTATCTTGCTTGGCTACGTGGGACTTTTGTATTTGAGCCGAAAAAAGCTGGATAAGTCTTTTGTATTTGCAACTCTCTGGTTTGGGTTTTCGCTATTTGGAGCACTGCTTTCTGCTAGACCATATCCTCATTATTTGCAAGAAGTAGTGGCGCCAGTATCACTACTGATACCGTTTATATTTGTGGCGGACAATTTGCTGACTTGGATTATTATTGCAGTGGTGATTGGAATTTCGGGCTTGGTTGAATCACAAATTAAATTTTGGGGTTACCCCACGATTTCAGTATATAAAACTTACCTACAATATGTGAGTGGGAAGATTTCGTGGAATAGTTATTTGTCACGCTTTGATAATGCGAGTCGTAACTATGAAATAGCAAAATATTTGAATGAGAGGCTAACTGAAAAAGACCAAATATTCAACTGGGGAACTGATTGCACTATTTATAATCTCACAAATCGACTACCAAGTGGGGGGAAATATATTGTGAGTTTTCACATCCGAGACTTGAATAAATATGACTATGTCATGGACCAACTCTCAGTCAGTAATCCAAAATATGTTTTAATTCAACCCGGGAGTGGTGACTTCCCTGACCTCACCTCGCTACTTGATCATAAATATGTGCTGGCCAAAACAATTGATAATGTATTCATATATATACGACTTTAATATCTAGTCATGATCAAAGATAAACAAACTTTTAATATCAAGGAAACTGCACAGCAGCTAGTCCCCGACCAACTTGGACGTAGTAGTTATTTAACGGCTATCGGGATGATGCTGATTATGCTTGCAACTATTGGAGCAGTGTATATAAAATTGCCACCTACTATACCACTTTTTTTTAGTTTGCCATGGGGAGAAGCGAGACTAAGTAGTAAATTATCATTACTAATACTTCCGCTTATATCGTTTAGTATTGTGATGATGAATATATTGCTTGGGAGAATAGCTAGTAAATTGTCGCCACTTTTGCCACGAGTACTAGCAGTATCTAGTGCTGTGGTTGTATTGATGTTGTTGATTGCCCTATTTGGTATCATCCAATCCCTCATTTTATGATCACTCAGTTGGCGTTGTTTCCTTTTATCTTGTCTTTAATTATTTCTAGTGCGATTACATTTATCACAATCATGTTTTATAGATCACTGGGGCTAGTGGATAAATCCACCTCCAAGCAGCACGCAAAACATATACACACTGCGCCTGTACCAAGGGGGGGTGGAATCCCGATATTTATTGCGATGTTGTTTACTACGTTAACGCTGGTAAAAATGGATATGCAAATTGCTGGGATCATGCTCGGGGCTTTGATTATTATGTTTACAGGAGTAATGGATGATATCTTTGATATTTCCCCATATTTACGATTGGTAATTGGGGTATTTGCAGCAATAATAGTGGTGGGAACAGGGATTGGGATTAGTTATATCAGTAATCCGGTGGGGGCGGGAGTAATCTATTTTAACATGCAAATATTAACAAATATTTTTACGATACTTTGGATTGTGTGGGGGATGAATTTTGTAAATATGGGAGCCAAAGGACTCGATGGGCAATTGCCTGGAGTCACAATGATTGCAGCGATTGTAATGGGGATACTTTCGTTTAGATTTGCCAACGATATCACTGCATGGCCTAGCGCCTATCTATCTTTTGCCCTAGCTGGATCTTACGGGGGACTTTTGATATTTAACAAGTTTCCCCAAAAAATCATGCCTGGTTGGGGTGGAGGAGCACTGGCTGGATATTTCCTGGCAGTACTAGCCATACTGTCTGGTGCTAAACTGGCTACGGCACTGATTGTACTGGGAGTACCCTTGATGGACGTAGTCTATGTGATTGCAAGGCGCATAGCGGCCCGTAGATCGCCAGTGTGGGGCGATACGAACCATTTGCACCACCAATTACTAAAATTGGGATGGAGCAAAAGAGCTGTGGCACTGTTTTATTGGGCGGTTACCGCTATACTAGGCTTTGTAGCTTTGCAACTAAATAGTCAAATGAAAATTTATACTATTTTGTTAATTGCAGTATCTGTGGGAGGAGCATTACTATGGATCAATTTGTTCCTATCATCAAGTCAATCCGAGTAGCTCAGTGGGTAAAAAATGTGGTGGTGTTTGCGCCGATTATTTTTTCGGGGTTTTTGTTTGTACCTGGATATTTTGGAAAGGTGGTTTGGGCATTTATATTGTTCTGTTTACTGTCCTCTTCCATATACGTTTTTAATGATCTTATAGATATAAAAAGCGATCGCCAGCATCCATTTAAGAAAAAGCGACCGATTGCCAGTGGGCAAGTCCCCGTAGAATTGGCGATATTTATATTTATAATGCTAGCGGGAATTTCGTTGTGGCTAGGACTAATGACCTCTACTTTTTTCTTTGGGGCAATGGCGACTTACTTTATGATGAATATATTGTATTCACTCTGGTGGAAGAAAGTGCCAATCCTAGATGTATTTGTGATTGCGGCTGGGTTTGTGATCCGAATATATGCAGGAAGTTTCATTATAAATGTACACATGGACGTGTGGTTTTTGCTGACGGTTGTGTCGGCCTCGTTATTTTTGGCGGTAGGGAAAAGGAGAAGTGAAATGACACTCTTGAGCGGGGCCGGGATTGAGGCAAAAGATTTGCGCAATACTTTGGTCCACTATACCCCGGCTCTACTGGATGCTTATACTTCGATGTTTGCAAATACCACCTGGCTGACATATGCATTATTTTCATTTCTCCACCCGGCATTTACGGCGGAGGGGAAAGTGTTAAAAATATTTGCGATGCTGCCGCGGACGCTGCTGGTAGATAAGTGGTTGATGGCTACGGTACCAGTTGTGATTTACGGGGTGATGAGATATATGCAACTAATTTACGAAAAGAATCAGGGGGAGTCACCACACAAAGTGATAATGTCAGACAAGCCGCTCCTGACTGTGGTTGCGATCTGGGGAGTGATGGTGATCACAATTTTATACTTTGTATAAAATCTAATTAAACCAATTTACCATTAAAGCATTAAACCATTATTTTACGAGGGTTACGTACTTGCCAGATACCCAGCCGGCTGCACCCTCAAACTCAATCTTGAACCATCCAAGCTCTGTACTTTCACCCAGATATTTTAATTTTTCTCCAGTGTTGGCTTTGCCTAGTTCGTCTGAAGATCCAGAGGCCTCCTTCCTGATCCTTAGCCAACCAGTGCCTGTTTCATTGACTACTACATAAGGAGTGGCCATGCTAATAACTGAAGGTTTTGGTGAAGCTGATGGGGAAGCAGAGGAAGCGGCAGAGGGAGAGGGCGAAGGACTAGTGTCGTTTGCGGATAAATTGATTGTTTGACTGGCCAGTTTAAAGTTTACGATCAAATTGAAGCCTTTAACGGTGTTGACTGGTAAGGTTTGATCGATATAACCAGGCGATGTAACAAAGAGCGTATGTGAACCTGGACTGATCGCGAGTTTTGAGACTGGGGTAAAGCCACGGGGCACGTCGTCAATGTTGATGTTGACATTGTCGGGATCAGAGATAGTTGAGAGATAGGTCCCACCAGATACATCTTCTTGGAGTTGGAGGGTGTAGCCTGATGCATCTAGTTCGGACTGTGCAAAGTTGCGAGAGATAATGGTGGAGGCTTCGGAGACTAAATTGATGTTGGTTTCATAGGGACTTAAACCGTCTCCTCCCACGGGGATGAGCTTGAGAGTGTAGTTGCCTGGCTTCATATTTTTATCGGAAAAAGGTGTTTCGCCGCGGCTGACACCATTTATAAAGACCGTAGAGGTCGGATTGCTGGAGATTTCTAGGCCCGATGGAGGTTTGACAAATAAATCTTTGGGGGTGCAACCACCCAGAAAAATGGTGGCAAACAAGATGAGAAGAATCTTTTTCATAAAGCTCTACTAGTATAGCACCCAAAAGTATTGACAGACCCCTGACCTGAATCGCTGGTATAATCACTTATTGATTGGCGCAATGGCGAAGTGGTAACGCTGGAGTCTGCAAAACTCCCATGCGAGGGTCCGATTCCCTCTTGCGCCTCAAGATTTTGAATGTTTAAGCGTTGGCGATGTCACGAGCAGTTTCGACGAGTCGATTGGAGTAGCCCCACTCGTTGTCGTACCAAGCAAATATTTTGACTAAATCACCATCTATGACCTGGGTGAGTTCTAGATCGACGATTGCTGACTCGCGCCTACCGATGATGTCTGAAGAAACTAGGGGTTCGTCTGTGACTGCCAAAATGCCGGATAAACTATCTGAAAGGATGGCCTGGCGGAAGAGGTTGTTGACCTCTTCTTTGGTGGTTTGACGTTTTACTATAAAAGTAAAGTCGGTAATTGACCCAGTGATTGTGGGAACGCGGAGCGCGATACCATCAAATAGTCCTTTGAGCTCTGGGATGGCCTCTGTTGCGGCAATGGCCGCGCCTGTACTCGTGGGGACGATGTTGTGAGCAGCAGCCCTAGCGCGGCGCAGGTCCTTGTGGGATCCGTCCTGGAGATTTTGATCGTCGGTATAGCTGTGGATAGTGGTCATGGCCGCCTTGCCAATACCTAGATGATCGTGGATGACTTTGGCAACTGGCGCGACACAATTGGTGGTGCAAGAGGCGTTGTTGAGTACTGCGATCGTATTTTGGCGATCTTGCGCGACAATACTGGACTCGTTGACCCCAATTACAGAGGTTGGGACTCCCCCGCCCTTGGAGGGCGCTGAGATGACTACTTGCTTGGCCCCACCTATGAGGTGGGCTTTGGCTTTGGCTTCTGTGGTGAAGGCCCCGGTCGACTCGATCACGACATCCACCTCGTATTTCCCCCAGGGGATAAGACTTGGGTCACGCTGGGCAAAGACCGGGATTCTGACTGTTTTGTCTAAAATGAGATAGCCAATGAGCGAGTCAGTGTCTGAGGCGTCTTTGGCGCTTTGATATTTCTCGTACGAAACCTCCCCGCTAAAGAGTCCGTAGGTCGTGTCATATTTGAGTAAATGGGCCCAGCCCTCGATATCCATGGATCCAGAAGTGTTGATGGCGACTAGGGAGACGTCTTGTCTGTGATACTGCCACCACACCCGAGTAGAGAGCCTGCCGATGCGGCCAAAACCATTGATCGCGATGTTCTTCATATACCTAGCTTACAACGTACGTGGTACATAGTACATAGTACAAAGTACGTGATAATTGATGTTATTTGTAGTACTTTGATATGGTACATAAATCACCCCTGGGAAATAGTGGTTCTTGCCTGGAGATTTAGCCTATAACAGTTGACATTTTAGGGATATTTGCTAGGATCGTTGACTTCAGGGGCTAGATTAACCCCAGATATGAAAAAGTCAGTACACAAATGGAAAATCTTTAAAGGTCGTGTGACTCACCGAGTAATCGGGATGCAGTTTGCAGGTATTGCTATGGCTTTATCTTTAGTCACGATCCCTACTCATGCTTTTGACTACAACATGGCACAGGCTCAGCAAGATGAGGTGCCATACGAAGTGGTAATGACTACTAACTCACAATATGCTTTCCCGCTTGAGAGAACGCTCGGGATGTCCCAGGGTTTCCAGGGTGTACACCGTGGAGTAGATTTCCGTGCTCCAGTTGGGACAGGAGTACTGGCTATGGCAGAAGGTACTGTTGTAGAAGTGGGAGATATGATCATAGGATATGGTCATTTTGTGCGAGTTGCGCACAAGGGGACAGTTTCTACGCTATATGCACATCTAGATAAGGTCAAAGTAAAGCCAGGACAAAAATTGGGACGAGGAGAAAACATGGGAACGGTGGGAATGACTGGGTGGACGACTGGGCCACACCTACATTTTGAAGTACATTCAGGCGAGAAAGCGGTAAATCCCACGGGATACATTTCCATTAAACCATTTGACCATTAAAACATTACACCATTTTGGGGATAGAATTACTTGACTATGGTCCCGATTTTTTCACCCATCACGGCTTTTTTGGAGTTGCCTTTTTCAAAGAAATTGAAGACCATAATGGGTAATTTGTTGTCCATGCAGAGGGCAAAGGCTGAAGTATCCATGACTTCTAGGCGCTCTTTGAGGGCATCCATGTAACCGAGCTCTAGATATTTCTTGGCGCCAGGGAATTTGTTGGGGTCTTTGTCGTAGATACCATCGACTTTGGTGGCTTTAAGAATGACTTCACAGCCCATCTCTAGGGCGCGTAGGGCGGCTGAGGTGTCGGTGGTAAAGTAGGGATTGCCAGACCCACCAGCGAGGATGACTACCCTGCCCTTTTCCATGTGGCGGATGGCGCGACGGCGGATGTAGGGCTCGGCGACGGCTGGCATCTCGAGGCCTGATAAGACACGACTAGGAACACCGATTTTTTCGACTGCGTCTTGGAGGGCCAGGGCGTTCATCACGGTAGCTAACATGCCCATGTAGTCGGCGGTCGCGCGATCGATGCCATTGCTAGCTCCGGCAATACCACGGAAGAGGTTGCCTGCACCGATACTGACGGCTACTTGGGTCCCAGTTTCACTGATGGATTTGATTTCTTGCGCGACCTCGAGGGCGGCTTTGGGATCGATGCCGAATTCACGGTCACCTAGGAGGGATTCACCACCGAGCTTGAGGAGGACGCGTTTAAAGTGTGGTGTTGACGGCATAAAGAATCCTCCAAAATCTAATTACTTGATATAGGATACCACACCTAGATTATTTAATGACATTAATGACACATTTAAGTTTGCCTTGATCCCAGGTGGCAAGGCCATAAATTTCTACTTCTGCACATAGCTTGATCTCATTAGCAATGTCTCGAGTCCCACAATAATATTTGCCTGAATTAGAGTCATATCTATATTGAGCATTGAAACACTGAGTTGAGCAGTCATGAGTAGAGAAGAAAGCCAAAACTGACAACTTATTATAATTGCAGACTTTCCCATCATTGGTTTTTTCATCAATTACAAAAAACTTGGCGGATGGGACGTATCCTTTTGATGAGGTAAGTTCTGGCTCTGCAGGACAGTTGTACTTGTGACTGCGAGCATCTGGTGGTTTGGGGGCATATTTACAATCACCTGCATTTAGGGTTGTTCCACCCACCTGAGTCCCTTTTGCGACAACTGGGACTACTGGTTGATCTGATTCTATGTTTGTTGGGGTGTTTGGAGTTGGGGTGTCAGAACTAGTGATTGGCTGGCCATTTTTATCTAAATTTTTGAGATTTTCGTCCTGGCAAATGTAATATAGGCTAATTGTATCTGTTTTATCTACTCGGTCCCAATAACGCAAATCTGGGCATTTGGTATAGTCACCAACAATCATTAAATTTAAACCTGTTGGCAAATTTGTCTGAGGAGTGGAGGCTGAAGAATTTGCGGGTGGAGTGCAATTCCCATCTTTATCAAATGTCCCCTTGCCTGCGTAACAGAATTTATAGATAGTGCTAGTCGTACCGCTACCACATACCACCCAAACATTGCCATTTGGCTGGAGACCATTTTTGCATGGTGGTTGATTTAACAAGGCTGTGTTGGAAGCTATTACGGCCGTGTTTGTGGTTTTTGGGTTAGAATCTACGCATTTGCCTGTTGTGAGATCAAAAAGTTTTCCACCGGTTTCTTCGCAGCTTTTTACCTGCCTGCCCAAATCTACGGACGTAAGACAACTGGTTCCAACCCACCGATTGTCTGGATTCGCAAGACAAGTGGATTTGGTGCTTCCGGCGGCAGTTTGGGTCCCAGAATCTTGTTTTTCCTGGATTACGGTCACGGTAGTGCACGTGTTTGAAGTGGGGTCGAATTGTTGATTTGTGGTATTGCACGATTTAGATAAGTCGGGGACCCAGTTGCCATTGAGACAGCGGTTCGTGCCTAGCAAATAGCCGTTGGGGCGATTGATGAAAGTTCCCTTTTCCAGACAGCTATTAACATTTTCTGGAACTAGTATTGGGGTGTCTGTTTTTAGGGATACATCAATCTGCGCTTGTGTTTTACCCACGGTGTATTCGGGGCCAGCACCTGCTGGCAAGATCAATTTGGATTTATCTGCCACTTTGTCACATCTCTCTGGTTTGCTGCGATTACATTGCTTGTCTAGCTTGATACATTTGCGGAAAGGACAACTGGTTGATGCATTGGTACAAGTAGTCTTGCCGTCTGCTTCCCAGCCACCACCTGAAGCGACGTAGGAGCCTGGAGGGAGCTTTACGCCTGAGCCACCAGAACAAAACTCGGGGTTTTCGGCTTTAGCTTTGTCTTTGACTATTTTTTCTGCTTTGGAGATGGCCATATCATTGCCAGCTGCATCTTTTGGTCCAGCTTTGCTGACATTGTAGGTATCGATACAGGC
>JBAQEX010000014.1:0-23639 GCA_049286965.1 Microgenomates group bacterium
AGCGCGTGCTTCCATGGTGCCAAAAGTGATGACTTGGGCGACGCGGTCGACCCCGTACTTTTCCGTGACGTATTCGATGACCCGGTCACGACCCACGTCGGCGATATCGACATCGATATCGGGAGGACTCGGACGCTGAGGATTCATAAACCGCTCAAATTGCAGGCCATGAGCGAGGGGGTCGATAGAGGTGATGCGCAAAATATAAGAAACAATTGCCCCTGCCGCGCTGCCGCGACCTGGCCCGATGCGGATGCCATTTGATTTGGCCCAGTTGATAAAGTCTTGGGTGATCAGGAAGTAGGAGGCATAGCCTTTAGTGCAAATCACCTCGAGCTCATAATCGATGCGTTCTTTGATTTCTTTACTCGGACTCGGGTAGCGAGCCTCGGTTTTGTCGTATACCATTTGTTTGAGGAATGACTCGGGGGTCATCCCCTCAGGTACGGGGAACTTTGGGTAGATCATTTTGCCTGTGGGGATCGTAAGGTCGCATTTATCTACAATGGAGCGAGTATTGCTGATGGCTTCTGGCAAATCGGCAAAGAGGTCGGACATTTCTTCCTTGGATTTGAGGTAAAAACTGGGCGAATCGATCATGGTAAAGCGGTTTTTGTCGTCCAGGGTGGTACGAGTTTGGATGGCAAGGAGCGCGTCCTGAGCCCGAGCATCATCCGCCCTGACATAATGCACGTCGTTGGTAGCGATGACTGGCACCCCAAATTTGCGTGACAATTTCAGCAGTTCATCATTTAGGGGTTTTAGTTTGGACTCGAGGCCGTCGTGCCGCTGGAGCTCGAGGTAGTAATCATCACCAAATAGCTCGAGGAAATCTTTGAGTCTTAGCTCTGCTTTATCAATCTCCCCCTTGAGGAGATACTGCGGGATCTCGCCCTGCATACATCCTGAGGTAGCGATGAGCCCTTCGTGAAATTTGCTGAGCGTCTCCCAATCGATGCGGGGCTTGTAATAAAAGCCTTCGAGATGAGCAATGGAGGTGAGCTGGATGAGATTGCGATAACCAGTCAAATTTTTGGCGAGGAGCAATAGATGGTTGGTTTTGAACTCGCGGGATTTGTCGGCCCGATTGCCAGCGGTGTAGTAGGCCTCCATCCCGATGATGGGCTTGATGCCAGCGTTGCGAATCGTGTTGTAAAAATGGATAGTGCCGTACATGACCCCGTGATCGGTGATGGCGAGGGCGTCCATACCATAACTTTTGCAGGCGGCAGCCAAGTCCTCATCTTTGCAGAGCCCGTCCAGGAGTGAGTACTGGGTGTGGACATGAAGATGAGTAAAATCAATTTTGTTTGGCATACTGCTTACAGCTTACAGCAAACGGCAAGACTGGGAAAGATAATCGGACTAGATCAGAGTGTCACGAAGCAATTTGTTTGCGACTGCTGCGTCGGCTTTGCCGCTGGTTGCGCGCATGACAGCACCCACAAAGAAACCAAGCGCATTTTGCTTGCCGGCTTTGTAATCGGCTACCACGGTAGGGTTGTCGCCTAAGATTTTGGCAATAATTGGCCCTAGAACGGACTCATCGGTAATTTTATCCGAGGCCCGGGACTCAAGGGCTTTGATATATTTGGCTGGTGTCACTTTAAGGTAGTCGACTTTTTTATTAACTATATCTTTGGCAGCGGACTGTATATATTTTGGATTCAACGTTTTCACTTGATCAATATAATCCATCATTACTTGATTAGTGACGATTATTTTAGCGGCACTTTCCACGATACCCAGTGAGATGAGAGTGTCGATTTTGGAACTTGGTAACTCGGGCAATCTAGATTTGATAGCGGCTAGCCACTCTTTGGAGATCACGATCGGTGGGATATCAGGGTCGGGGAAGTAACGATAGTCGGCGGCGTCTTCCTTGACACGCTGCGAGGCCGTGGAACTCGTGGCAGCCCGGTAGCCCCGGGTTTCTTGCACAGGAGTCTCACCTTTGTCTAGGATTTCACTTTGACGAGCAAATTCGGAGGTCAGGGAATTGGCAAAGTACCGGAAAGAGTTGATGTTTTTGACTTCGACTTTATAGTTTGGCAAAGAACCGTCCTTTGTAAGAGAGATGTTGGCTTCTAACCTCATTGACCCCTTTTCCATGTCGCAGTCGGAGATGCCAAGTGCACGGATGATGTCCCTTAATTTCTTTAAAAATTCCTTGGCCTGCTCTGGACTTTTAATGTCTGGCTCGGTGACGATCTCCATCAGGGCAACTGAAGAACGGTTGTAATCGATGAGTGAAACCTTTTTCCCGTCGACAACGTCGTGGTGCATTTTGGCGGCATCTTCTTCGAGGTGGATGTGATTGATGCGCACCCGACCCTCTAAAGTCTCGATATAGCCACCGATACAAAAGGGCTCGTCTTTTTGCGAGATTTGATAACCTTTGGGGAGGTCTGGGTAAAAATAGTGTTTGCGGTCAAAGTGAGCGAGCCTCGGGATCTCGCTATGGATAGCCAGACCTAGCAGAATTGTATCTTCGATGGCTTGCTTGTTGGGGACTGGCAACCCCCCTGGCAAACCCAAGCAGACGGGACAAGTGTAGATGTTGGGACGGGGCGCATGGAAAGGATCGTTTTTGCAGCTACAAAACATCTTGGATTTGGTTTTGAGTTCTACGTGGATCTCGGCGCCGCAGATGAGTTGATACGTCATGATTTGTTTTCCTTCCAGGAAGTTGCTTGTTCGTAGGCATAGGCCGCGTTTAACACCTTTTGCTCCTCAAAATGATTGGCGATGATCTGCATACCTACGGGTAAACCTGAGAGCAAGCCGACTGGTACATTGATGGCGCTAAGCCCGGCCAGAGAACTGCCTTCGATTAAAAGGTCTGCAAGCTCGCCAAACATAGATTGGTTGAGCGTGGCGCCAATGGGGAGGGCCGTAGAGGGGGCAGTCGGCGACAAAATGACATCGACTTGAGAGAAAATGCGATCAAAATCGCGCTTGAGCAACATGCGGACTTGCTGAGCGCGCTTGTAATAGGCATCGTAGTAACCAGATGAGAGAGCGTAGCTACCCAGCATGATACGTCGCTTGGCTTCCTCACCAAAGAATGACCTGTCATTGCCATAGCGTACGCCGTCGTAGCGAGAGAGATTGGACGAAACCCCTGCCCTTTGGATAATGGTGTAGTCGGCGATGCCAAACTTTGGATCCATGAGAGAGATGTCGACTAAAGTAGCGCCGAGTTTTTCGAGTTGTTTAGCGGATTGCATGACCATGTCGTTGATACCGGATTGAGTCTCTTTCATAAAATATTCTTTGGGTAAACCTATTTTTAAACCCTTAACCTTGGAATTTAAATTACCAAGGTAGTCTGGGACAGGTATATTTGGGGTTGTGGCATCGTACTGGTCATGACCAGCAATGACGCCTAGCATGAGGGCTGCGTCACTGACGGATTTGCTGAGCGGGCCAGGAGAGTCTAGGGATGATTCCATGGCCACTACTCCGTAGCGACTGACGCGACCATAGGTAGGCTTGAGGCCATATACCCCGCACCAGCTAGCAGGTTGGCGGATGGAGCCTGCAGTCTCTGAACCAATGCCACCAATGACTTCGTCTGCAGAGACGGCGGCCGCGGTGCCACCCGATGAGCCACCAGGGAGACGGGAGTGATCCCAGGGATTGTGGGTGGGACCGTAATCAGAGGTCTCAGTACTGGAGCCGTGTGCCCAGGCGTCCATATTGTTTTTGCCTATGATCACGGCGCCCGCTTCTTTCAATTTTCTGACAACAGTGGCATTGAATGGTGGCATAAAATGATCGAGTACTTTGGAGCTGGCGGTCGTACGCTGATCCTTGGTCAGAAAATTGTCTTTGAGGGAGATGGGGATGCCAAGCAAAGGCTTTGAGATACCATTTGCGATGGCTCTGTCGGCCAGTTTGGCACCTTCGATGGCGTCATCTGCGAGCACAGTGACAAAAGCATGGAGGTCTGGCTCTTGGGCCTTGATGGAGTCTAGGCAAGCGGTCGTGAGCTCGACACTAGAAAATTCTTTTGCATCCAGTTTTCGACGCGATTGCGTAACGGTAAGTTTTGAGAGGTCGCTCATGTTTGATCCTCCAATACTCCTGCCACCATAAAATAGCCGTCGTGGGTAGCGCTGGCATTTTGAAGTGATTCCTCCTGAGTAAATGACTCGCCAACTACATCTTCTCGCATGACATTTTCGAGATTGCCTGGGTGAGAGAGAGGAGGCACGTCTTTTAAATCTAATTCGTCAAAAACTTCGACTGCCTTTAAGGCTTCGTCGAGCTGAGCATGGATGGATTTTTTTTCATCATCACTGAGCGTTAATTTGGTCATTTTGACCAGCTTGGCAAAATCTGTATCTGTAATTACTTGCTTGGTAGTCATGATATGTAGTTTATCACTTAGGCCTGCCCTTCTAAAGCCTTGATGCGCTCTACGATGGGAGGGTGAGTACTAAACAACTTGGTGAGCCAAGAGCCATGGGACTCCGTAGTTAGCGGATCGTCGATAAAAAGATGGGCGGTGGCCGTATTGGCGCTCTCGAGCTGGATACTTTCGCTGGCTGCGATTTTCTTTAATGCGCTGATGAGCCCAGAGGGTTGACGGGTGATCATGGCGCTTGATGCATCGGCGAAAAATTCGCGACGGCGCGAGATGGCAAGCTGGATGAGCTGACCGATAATGGGGGCTAGGATGATAAAGATAAGACCTATGACTAGGACTATCGCATTCCCTTCTTTGCTATCTCTATTTCCTCCTTTATGCAAGCTGAGACGCCAGGACCAGTTGATGATCATGGCGATAGATCCGACCAAAATGGCGACAATGGTCATGAGGCGAGTGTCGTAGTTGCGGATATGGGAGAGCTCGTGGGCCACCACCCCCTCGATCTCGGTACGGCTCATTTTGTCTAGTAATCCCTGGGTCACACAAATGGTACCATGGTCTGGATCACGACCAGTAGCAAAGGCATTGAGAGCTGGACTGTCGATGACTGCGATCTTTGGGACTGGAATGCCAGCCACACCAGAGAGATTTTGCACGATGTTGTAGTAGGTTGGATGCGTTTTGTGTGTGACAGGATGAGCACCAGAGAGAGACAAGGCAATAGAATCTGAATTGTAGTAGCTAATCCACGAACCGATACCTGAGATCAACACTGCAATAAGCATGAATGAATAGTCGTAGCCGTAGATATAGCTAAAGAAATAGCCAAAGGCCGAGACAAACGCGATAAAGATGGCGATCACCCAAAAGCTGCGCCTTTTGTTGGCATCGATTTGCTCGTAAATATTTAGCATATTACAGATTTATTTTTGGACTTTTAGTCTCTGCAGCTGTGACACTAGTCGCACTATCCATGCCCTCTACTTTGAGACCTGGCTGTTCTTTGAAACCCATCATAGTAGCCACCAGGTTGCTCGGGAAAGTGACCACTTTGACATTGTAGTCGGCTGAAAGATCGATGAGAGTGCGCCTGGCATACATGACTTTGTCAGAGGTGTCGCGGAGCTCTTCCATGAGATTTGTGACTGTCTCACTACCTTTGAGCTCTGGATTGGACTCGACGATGACAGATAGGCGGGGGAGTAGGTCTCCGAGCATGCTAGCGGCTTTGGATTGTTTGGCGAGATTTCCTGACTCACTGGCCGCATTAACCGACTTGCGTGCGTCTGCAAGCATAGTCAGGATAGATTTTTCGTGACTCAAGTAACCTTTGACACTGGATTCGAGATTGGGGATTAAATCCGCTTGGCGTTTGAGCTGATTGCCGATCTCTTGAATGCTGGCTTTGATCCGAGTGAGGGCGGTCTGGAGAAAGTTGTAGATAGATACCAGATATAGACCGACGCCGACTACCAAGATAATGAGCAATGTAGTTGAGTTCATGTTACCTCCCCTTCGGCTTCGCTCGGGGCTATAGCCAGTTAATGTATACAGGCACAGTATAGCAAATTTATGTTAAAATGTGCTCTTGCGAGGGGCTGTAGCGAAGTTGGTTATCGCGCCTCCCTGTCACGGAGGAGATCAGGGGTTCGAACCCCCTCAGCCTCGCAAATTTTATGGAAAAGGATACGAATTCAATTAATACAACTCTGTCAGGTTTAGAGGCATTTTTAGCAAATGGATCTGATTTGGATTTTTTGTTAAATGCGGTCTTACAACAAAAGACGGAGCCAGCAAATTTCCAGTGTACTTTAAAGGCGTGGGAGATGTTTTTGAAGAATCATAAAGGCAGTAAGGATTCAAGATTTGCGAGAGGAATATTGGCTGAACTCGACCTAAAGCTTCAAAATGCCTTAAATCCAAAAGATGACTAGTTTGATAGCGTTGACATAACCCATAAAGATTTGCTATTGTGGTCTTGTATATATTTTTCTGCCCAAGAAAAAGGAGTGTCATGGAAACCAAACTAAAGCAGCTACTAAAAACTATAAAGCTCAATGAGTCGATGTTGTCGATGATCTTTGGGGTGGTGACGGTTTTATTGATCGGGGTACTCGTGATGCGGATGTATAGCGCAAATAAGCCTACCATCACCAGCGAATCTGAGAAAACAGAACTAGCTACGGAAAAAATTGGAGATGTAAGTGTAGAGACTAAAGAGGATGGCAAACAATATCCTACATATTTGGCTGAGACAGTAAAAGTAGAGAAAGGTGATAATCTCTGGAAAATCGCAGAAAAACAGTACGGGTCGGGTTATAACTGGGTAGATATCGCCAAGGAGAATAAACTAGCCAATGCAGGGTCGATCGAAGTGGGTCAGGAGCTGAAACTCCCCAAGACGGCCGTAAAAGTAGTGGAGAAACCAGTAGTGGCAGCAAAAGATGCGACGACGCCTACTATAACTGGTGAGTCATATAAAGTAGCAAAAGGTGACTATCTCTGGAGTATTGCGGTGCGAGCATACGGCGATGGATATAAATGGGTCGAGATCGCCAGAGCTAACGGGATCAACCTAAAAACTGCCAACTACATCGAGGTAGGGCAAGAATTGAAACTCCCTAGGTAAGCTGAACCAAGCATTAAGTTCGTGTTAAAATCATGGAGTGGTGCGCGGGTATAGTATCACTTCAACCCCGCCCAAGCGGGGCTGAGATATGCCTCCAGATACGAAGTAATCTGGGAGGCCATCGGTAGTATGACTTTGGATACAGTGTACTTTAGGTTAAAAAATTAATAACGCGCGGGTATAGTACATCGGTAGTATGATTCCTTCCCAAGGAATAGAGAGGGGTCCGATTCCCCTTACCCGCTCTTATTCTCTTTTTTGATAGTTCCCCAGTGGTAGAGATAGAGTGGAGTGCCGATGGCGATCATGGCCAGAGCGGTCGAGAGATTGCGTTTGCGTTGAGCGTTTGACTCTACCTCCTGCTGGCGCTGTTGATCGGCAATACTCATGGTCTCTTTACCAGCTGGGTCAATAATGGGCGTAATCGGGTAGGAATAATCACTGACTTTGAAAACATAGGTCTTGAGGGTAAGATCGACGATCTGGATACTACCGATCACAGTGATGAGTAGGCCTACAAACGAGAATAGATAAAGATAGAGCAAGCGTAGACTAAATTTCATAGATACCCCCTTGTAACCACAGTTTAGCAGATTTTAACCAGTTCTTAATGTACTTGTTGGTAGTATGCGAATACATTATTTACATAAAATCGGAGGTGACATGAAGAACGTATTATTGACCCGCACGCTTGTAGCAGTCTCAGCACTAGGTCTGACAGGACTGAGTTATTTTAATATCTTTAAATATATTGATCCCGCCTATGCGGCGACACCTTGTATCGTCACTTTGTTTGGGGTGCAATATGACGTATCCCCACTGCAAACTGGCCATACTGGAGGAAACATATTCGTGTGTGGTACCGATATGACCGCCACTTACCAAGGCATGCACGGGACAAATGTATCGAGGATGGTTTCCTATTTGTTGACTAGTCCCTCGCCAAGCCCGAGCGTGAGTCCTAGTCTCAGCCCCTCCCCGTCACCTTCGGTGAGTCCATCTCCCAGCACTTCACCAAGTCCCTCGCCGAGCGTAAGCCCGAGTTCGACCCCAAGTCCCAGTGGTAGCCCAATATCGCATGATGACGATGAGGAAGAAAACGAAAATGAACAGGCAGAGGAACATGAGTCAGAATCACGTAAAAGTGATGACCGCCATGACAATCGCGAGAGAAGAGATGATGGTGAGGAGGACTCAATAGCTAGCTTGAACGCACACGTCACGGTGAGGGTCGCAGACCACTCAGACAACGACTAACATACACGTAAAAGATATACGTGAAAGGAGAAGAGGGCTAGGATGCTAGCCCTCTTTTTATGGCAAATTTTTGGTCATGTAGAGACCCTCACGCTCGTAACCGAGTTTGCGATAGTAGTCGCGAGTCCCAATAGAGGAGATGACGGCAATTTTCTTGTACCCGCTGTCCCCAGCAAGATGCTCGGCTTCAGCCATGAGCAATTTACCGAGCCCTCGATGTTGAGTTTGGGTAGATATTTTTTGATCGTGGAGCACTGTCTTGCCATAGGTGTGGAGCTCACGGATTATGGCGCAGCCTGTGAGCTCAGGGAACAGTGGCTGACTGGTACTAGGCAAGCGCAGGCGCAGGAGTGAGAATAGTTTGCCACCCTGTTCAAACGTCAACAAATGTTCAGTACCTCCCAGGGTAGAGATGGGGAGATCATGCAGCTCTGGAGTGCCCGCGTAATCACGAGATTTGACCTCGCGGCAACGGATACATTTACAATCCCATCCCTCTGCTTTCATTTCAGCTTGGATGTACTGGCGCATATTGGTAGCTTTGGTGCCTGCTGAGACCCATTTTTTAGAGATATCTCTAACTAATCGATCGATGCGGACAAAGGGCGGAGTAATTTTTTTGATATCTTTGAGGACGTCTTTAAGCAAATCGTCGTTGTATGGCACAAACTCGCCCCGCTCCCACTCGTTAAACATTTCTGTGCCAGCAATGACTTGGGCGGGGTAGATTTTGACAAAATCGGGCTTGAAACGAGGATCTTCGTACATCATGTGCGCCATGCGACGATCTAAATCTGGATTGCTTCCAGGTAAGTTTGGCATGAAGTGATAGCAAACCTTGATGCCCGCGTCCTTTAGTAGTCTCGTGGCCTCCCCTACCCTATCCAGAGTATGTCCCCTCTTGATCCGCCTTAGGATTGCCTCGTCAAAAGCTTGGACACCCACCTGGACTTTGGTCACGCCGAGCTCTCTGAGTAATTTGACCTCTTTTGTATCAATCCAATCTGGGCGGGTTTCAATGCTGATCCCCACAATGCGGCGGAGGGCCGTTTCATTGTAAATCTGTGCAGCTTCTAGAGTCGCGCTTACTTTGCCATTGATGGTATCGATCATGGCTTTGAAAAACTCACGTTTATAGGTCTCTGGATAATTGCTAAAGGTCCCACCGATTACAATGAGCTCGATTTTGTCGGTGTCGTGGCCGGTCTCTGTGAGTTGGTTGATCCGAGACTCAATTTGCAACTTGGGATCAAAATCCATTTGCTTGGCGCGAGCGGCGGCTGGCTCGTCGGAGAGATAACTCTTGGGCATGCCCAGCTCGAGTGGACAAAACGTACACTGACCTGGACAGATGTAAGGTTTGGTCATGACTGCCATGGCCGTGACGCCAGAGAGGGTGCGGATACTCCTGGTAGTTAAAAGTTTGAGGATGGCAGGATCGCCTATTATTTTGCCTGCTTTTGTCAGCTCGCGGTAGCTAGCCAAGATGTCGGAGTCACGGGGGACTTTGCCCAGCTGGTCCACACAAAGCTTCTTGAATGTGTATAGGGTTTTGGCATTTAGCTTGGTATGATACTCAAGTAGGAGTGGTAATATGTCTGACATAATAAAGTCCGTCCAGCAAATGTATGATGAGATTGGGACTCATTTTAGCAGAACCAGACAGAAAACGTACGGGAATGGGAGATCGAGCAACTGGCCAGTGACAGACCAATACCTGAGCAAGCTCAAACCTGGACAGTCGGTACTGGACGTGGGGTGCGGAAACGGGAAGCTAATAACAGGGTTACCCAGTGACGTTGAGTATATTGGTACTGATTTTTCTAAAACTTTGCTGGGAGAGGCCAAGCAACTGTACCCTAAAAATAGATTTATTTACGGGGACGTAGTGGATGATGCACACTGGAGCGACTTGGGTCAGTATGACGCGATCTTTTGCGTGGCGGTGTTGCACCACATCCCAGAGAAAAAACAACAACTTTATGTGTTAAAACAAGCGAAAAAACATTTAAAGAAAGGCGGCTGGTTATATTTGACGGTTTGGAATCTGTGGCAAGAAAAGTTTTTGCAGTACCAAATAGAGGATCATTTTGAAGTGCCATACAACAAGGAGTGGAAAAGGTATTGCGTGGCATATGATATCCAGTCGATGACTGATCTGATGAGCGAGGCAGGACTGGACGTGCAGGAGATGTTTTTTGCCGACCGAGAGGGGAATAAGTCGGATATGATGCACGGGCAAAATTTAGTGTGCGTGGCTAGGTGAGACTACTTTTTCTAGAAAGTTTTTTGCAGTCAATACATTCACGGAAATATTGTGTAAGCTTTTGGCTTTAGCCAGTAGTCTGGGACTGTGAGTAACCACCGATGATGAGCCATCTTTAGTGGCAGCTGAAGCCGCGGCGATCAAAAACTTTAGATCATTTCTGTCAAATTGGCTACATCCCACCATTTTCAAGTTGGATGGCACTCCGTCTTCCCCGTATAAGTACATGTAAGCGTTCAGTTCTGCGAGTCTTGATAGGTGGGCAGGAGTAATCGTTTCTTTCGCATGGGTGAACCGTTGGGAAAATACGAGATTGTATTCGCTACGAATAAAATGAGTTACACCCATAAGAACTGCACCACGTTCAACTAGCGAAAATATCTCTTTCATATATTGATCGCCGCGGATAATCCCATCTATCATCGCGCCGGTATCGGCAAAGAATATTTCTTGTGCTTGTGGCATGTTGCGTAATATAGGGTATTATTTGTTATTTGTCTAGTGTTTTTTGAGCCAAGGCAGGGAATCGAACCCTGGACCTGCGGTTTACGATACCGCTGCTCTACCAACTGAGCTACCTTGGCAATAATTAATTGCTCTTACTATTTACTTATTCTACCAACTGGTATCCCAGACTACTACGTGTCTGGATACATGTCTCAGGTGCCCTTGGCACTTGAAGTGTAGCTACCTTGGCTTATGACACAATTTTATCATGATATACTCAAGATATTATGACTAGATCTAGACTAGAGCGAGTGCGGAGCAAAAAGGCAGGTAAACAAGGTGTTTTGTACCTGCTCATGGCAGGAGCATTGATTGTCATCACCTTATTGTGGGGACTGCCAGCTATTGCAAAGTTGACTGGACTCCTGATCAAGACAGATGGTACCCCGATAGAAAGTGACGAACTCCGCCCTACCCCACCCATATTTTCTGATATCCCCGAAGCTACCTATAGCGCCCAAGTAAAGATAGCTGGATTTGCCCAGCCAGGACTAGACGTGATTTTATTTATCAACGGGGCGGAACTAGACCGTAAATTGGTCTCGGAATCGGGTACTTTTGCTTTTGACAAAGTGGCCCTAACGGAAGGTGACAATATCGCCTATGCCTATACTGCCACAGCCAAGGATTTGAGGAGCGAGCAATCCAAAAACTACACCATCGTGGTGGATACGACCAAACCCGTGGTCACCATAGACTCACCAAAAGAAGGTGAGGTATTTAGGGGTCAATCGCAGCGGATTACGACATTTAATGGCTCTGTCTCGGAGCAGGGCTCAAAAGTTTATATAGGAGAGAGGATGGCGATCATTTCGGCTGATCAGAAATTTAGTTTGACCTATCAGCTGGTCGAGGGCGACCAGGAGCTACAAATCAAGGCAGTGGATAAAGCAGGCAACGAAAACTTGAGCTCGATCAAGCTTCGGTGGGAACCATGAGTTATTAGACCATTGGACCATTAAACCAAATCATCTATTAGAAATATCCATAATAAAGCAAAAGGGTAAAACATCACATTGTTGAATAGTGAGGCGACAAAGAAAAATACTAACATGGGTTTGTAACGAGATTTTTGATAAATAGACCACATAAATATCCCCCACCCGACTAATCCTAAAACTCCTGTCGTGGTGAGTAAGTAGAGATAACTATTGTTGGGACCGCTAGCGTGAGTTGTATCTTGATCCAGTATTAGCGTATTGAGACCACGACCTAGAACTAGGTCCCATTTGTATTTTGTTATATAGGATAAATCGGATTCAACGCGTGAGCTGATGCTATAGGTACGAAGGAGATTGGTACCTTCTCCGAATCGCTTTGGCAAAAGCGATATTGGAATAACCAATAAACAAATCCCAATAATCAAGTATTTGTATTTCTTGTTTTTCATCATGAAATAGGCAAAAGTGAAAGCGAGAGAGAGCCAGACCGAGCGAGAGTAGGTAAGCAAAATTGACAAACACACCAATGCACCAATGAACCATTGATTAACAGGCAAGGATAAAGCAAACAAGCCAAGCATGACTGCCGTAAAGGTGGGGTCAAAGTGGGGGAGCGTGAGACGGCTCAAATGATCGTCCCAGCCAAGGTACTGGAAAATGCGCATGTCAGGCATAAAGAAATACTGAATAAGACCAATGGTTAGTGCGACTATGCCCGCGATCAAAAATACTAATTTTGGTACCTGAAGTTTGGATTTTTGAAGTAATAAATATAAGGCGAGATAGGTGAGGAGGCGGAGCAGGTAAAGAGAAGGGACTAGGAGGGAAGACAATGGGTAGAGCGTGAGGGCACGGAGGGATGAAAGTATGAGAGCGAGAATAAATATTTTTAAATAACCTGGAAAAACAAAGTTCCGAACCTTGTTTTTTACAAAGTTCGGAACTAGGGCCGATACAAGGAATAAGAGAACTAAAATGTCGTGGAGGTAGATGGGGATACCATAAAAATCGAAGCGCAAAAGCTGGCCAAAGCCAAGTGAGAGAATGAGCGCGATGAGGAGCCAGTAAACTATTTTTTGTGCCATAGGAGATAGAGTTTTGTCCAAGTCAGGTAAGAGTGGAAACTCATCATGATGGCTATGATCGCACCTGGGGTACCGTCGAGAAAACCAAGCCGTAAGAAATAGTTGTACTTGAACTTGGCGAGTGGATAGACCCAGATTTTCCATAAACTACTTTTAATGCCATGTTTGAATCGATACTCGGCATCAAGTGTCGAATAGGTGTTTATTTTGTCTAGAAATGAAGAAATTGTTTTGTGTGATTCGTGCAGTAATGGCGAGGTGAGAATACCCACTTTACCTTTACCTATCCATACCTCGTGTACAGGTCTTTCCCATTTGCCATACTCTTTACGTGCTAGGCGAACAAATTTAGCATGGCCTGTCTCACCGTGCCGTAACTCACGTCCCAGGAATGTGTCGAGGCGCGGGATGTAATAGGCATCGAAATCTGGGGACTCGATGGCTTTTAGCACCTCGTCTTTGAGAGCGGGTGTGATCTTTTCGTCGCTATCGACAAACATGACCCAGTCAGTTTTGGCTTTGGCTAGCTCAGCGTTACGCGCTGCGGCAAAATCTGTAATATTTGGCTGATTGAGTATGATGATAGAGAGTTTGTTCATTTAAGTAGACCCTTGAGGAGCCAGAGCGGATAAATAAAGATGTCATAAAGATAGGCGGTGGGATAGGTGAGGCGGAAGAGATGCTTGGTGACAAATTTGGCATGCGATGCCCACTGATATTTGGTACGTGCCCAGAGATTGGAGCCCGAAGAGACAGCGTGATCTGCGACAACGTCTGGATTGATGTGGATTGTGTAACCTGTGCTGTGAGCACGTAGGCAAAAATCTAGGTCTTCGAAGTAGAGAAAGAATCGCTCGTCAAACAGACCAATTTTGGCGATAACATCGCGGGAGATCAGCATGGCAGCGCCGGCCACATGCGCGACCGTCTGGGTAGTCTTGGGTTTATTGGGCCAGTTTTTGTGCTTGACCATGCCAGTCCATTTGTTGTATTTGCCACCCCAGTCGTAAACATTTCCGTGGTGGAGGACAGGCGAGACGATGCCACATCTAGGGAATTTTGTGAACGTAAGTAGCAGCTGAGCAAAGGAGCCAAAAGAGATCGATAAATCATTGTTCATGAGGAAAAAATGAGTAATACTTTTATCCTTTAAAGCGAGAGAAATACCTTGATTGACCCCGGCTGCAAACCCGAGATTTTTGGCGTTGTGGATGATTTTGGTACCGGCAATAATTTTGCTCAGCGATGTGATATCGTCCTGCGTATTGTTGATCAAAATGAGCTGATGATCGCCGATTTTCTTGGATAATTCAGCTAAACAATGTTTGGTGGTTTCGAGTTTTCCGTAGTGGAGGATGATGACGGCGATCTTCATGAGATCATTATACATTGTTGGAATAACTAATCTTCACCGTAAATTTTTTTCCATCTGTGATTTTCTGAAGCACGATGCCGCATTGCAAGCGTATGCATATTAGTAACTAATTGATCTATAGTGGAGCGGAGTTTTTCATCTACAACGATGTCTCGTTTAACTTTCTTCGGCAAGCTCGCCAGAGCTTGCTCTGAAAGAAGTATGGCAAAGGCACTTTGTACTGAAGTGATTGTTTGCTTATCCCCAGCCTTGGAACCTAATGCTTCTGTCCATAAAATATATGATTGATTAGCGGGAGAATCCATGATTGCCTTACCTAAATCTTTGCGTGATTTTAGGGATACAAGAGGTCTTATAATGGCCTGTGCGTTTGCCAGTCCTCTTGAGGCATCAATCGAAAATAATACCCAAGGCTGTAGGATTTTATCTGTATGATATATGTCTGGATATCTCCTGGGAAAGTCTGTTAACTTCCATTCTCCATTTCGTGGAATATTTTCAAGAATTTCTTGTGTATCAGTTGGCGCTAGATAATTAGGAAAGAATTTTTCGATGAATTGTTGACTCATATATCGCACATATTACTCTACTGTAAATATAAAAACAAGGGACTATAGGAAATTATTCTTCGAGTCGAGCCAAAGGCGGTAGCGAGGTGCCGGCGATCCCCTGCATCTCCCCGTAGATACCAGTCATGCCAGAGAGGAGCATGTCGACCTGCATATGACGTTGCTTGAAAGCGCGAGTCGCATTGGTTTCTTCCTTTGCAATCGTGGCTTTCATCTCGAGATAGACGCCCACGATGCGTTCAATATTTTGGTTGAAGGTGCTACTGGTGACGTAGTCGTAGAGTGTCTCGGCAGTAGTTTGTTTGTGCACGGCGACCACTTTTTCCCTGGCCACATCGATTAAATTCTTGCGTAGGAGCATAGATAAGGGTGCGATCGCATCGGGTGTAAGCACCCAGATCCCGTTAATACTCCCGATATTTTGATTTATATGACTGGGCATAGACTGGGTGACGATAGCAGCAAGACTAGCTGCGTCACGGCGCATATCTTCTTTGAGTTTTGACACCCAGCCATCGGACCAGGCCTTCGTGCGTTTACTTTCCCAGAGGATTTTGCCACAGACTGTACCTTTTTCGGTCCGTACAACCTGGCGGATATCGGCCCCCAACTCGCCCTTTTTTACCTCCCCAATTTCGTCGTACGGGTAGAGCTCGCGCAGAGTCCGCTCGAGGTCGAGCTCTTGTACTTCGCCCTGGAGCTGCTGGCTGGCTTGGTTGCCTTTGCGGGTGGCATCTTCGAGTGACTTTTGCATGTCTTTGATTTTTTTCTCGTACTCTTCGATTTTGTATTTTTCTTTTTCGAGTACTGACTTTTCCGCATCTTCTTTGATTTTGGCGCGCTCTAAATCTAACTGGCGCGTCTTTTCGAGCTCAAACTTTTCTTTGGCTTCTTCGATAGCCCGCTTCTCAGCGCGGAGCTTGAGTTCAAAATCGGCTGACTCTTTGGCGCGGGAGCGAAGTTCTTTGATTTCGGCTTCCTTGTCGGCGAGTTCTTTGCCAGCCTCCACCTTGGCTTTTGCGGCTAGTTCTTTTTCGAGGCGCGCGCGCAGCTCTACTTCGATTTCGTGAGTCAAGAGATCATCGGGACTAAACTGGTGACCGCATGAAGGACAGGTGACTGTGCTACTCATATACCGCAAGTATACAACAGATGTACTTGTACGCACCTGCTGATCATGGAAATTTAGACTAAATTCTTGTTTACTTAATAGAACATGAGAATTGCAAGGGAATTGAAACCTCATCATTTAGTTCAAAGAATAAGTGAATCTGATTTGGCAGGTTACATCCATGAAATGGGCTCAGCCATTGCACTTGATTACGCTGACATGGACGTAACTTTTTTAAGTATTTGGTTTGGTGCAAAACAATTTAACAACCTATCAAATAAAGTTGTAAGCTCATCTCAAAGAAGACCAAAGAGTATTGTAAATGAAAGAATACGGGTTAGAAGTTATGGCCCAAACACAGTATCAAATGGTGCACCAGAAATAGTAATATGGCCTAATAATCCTGAGAAAAATTTTAGACATAAAGATGTGCTAATTAAAGATGATATTGCTGATACAAAACTGACATTGGCACGCACTGTAATCCCCTACGTAATGTCATATGAGCCAAATAGTTTAACTGTTGCTACAATGCTAACAAAAACTTCTCATTATGATATAGAGGCTTCGAATGTGGATATTAAATACCACGGACCAAACATAGACTTTTTTGCTTTAGGGACAGGTCTCGATGTAAATGAATACTATAGAAACCTAAAGGGGATTTGGGAATTAATTTGGGATTGATTATTCTTGAATCTTTTCTTCCCACTCTTTAATACTTTTATCGATCTCCAGCATCGACTCGGTGAGGCCAGTGATCAGGCGGCGCTTAGCATAGTCGTGAGGGGGGAGTTTGGCCCAAACCCTTTCGATCTCCAGGACTTTGTTGTCATAACGGTTGCGGGCACTTTGTAGAAGTTTTTTAACTTCATCTATTTCTTTGGCTGTATGCTTATTTGGTTGAGTCGGCATTTGCAGCTCTCTGATAAATTAGTACTGGATTTAAACCGCCCCTTACTGCTGTGGAACCATTCTGAATATTTATAATTTTATCGGGAGAAATTTTTTTGTTGATTTTGCAAACCATGAATCTTAAGCTAGCTAAATCGAACAGGGGATCGAAGCCTAATTTTCGCAACTCAAGGTCCCCTAGCTGTCCTGAGGAAAATATGGCCTCAAATAGCCTGGCTTGCTTAGAATTTTCTTTGACCCAAGTAGGTGTCATTTTTGAAATTTTACTCTAATAGATTCGATATGTCGACATATCTCTGAGCATGGTGAGTCAGAGGTGACATTATAATCCACTCAGCTCTATGACTTTATTGATTGATTTAAACCTTGAAACTATCTGCACTTGGTTTTTGTGCAGATGAAAATGGTCGACGAGCGCATCAATCACAGCGAGATTGGCCTTACCTTCTATTTGGGGTGCAGTCACATGCACCTCGTAAACGGAGTCGGTGAGCTGCACTACTTTGGCCTCACGAGCCTTGGTTTTGACGATGATTTGGATTTTCATGTGTGTTTTGATGGTTTGGGTTTCATGGTCGGCAGGGCGAGCGCAGTGTGATTGATTAGCTCGCAAAACGCATCTTTGTTTTCGATGATCTCGCCTCCGATCAGCATGGCTGGCTTGGCGCCAGGGTAAGGGAAGCCTTCCTGGTAGTTAACCCCTACAAATTTTTTGCCAGAATCAGTAATTTTGACAAAAACCTGATCATCACAGATGAGGGCTACAACTTTTTCGTCGCAATACATGGCGTATTCACCAAACATCTTGCGGGTGCGGATACGCGAGCCTAGGCTAGTGAGCTGGTCAGAAAGATAAATGATGGTGTCTGAGGAGGTGGACATTATTTGATCCTCCTTTTGATCGTACTACCACGAAGTTTTTTAATATTGGTTTCGATCGGAAGTTTTTCTGGCATAGTGCCGCCCAATTCTTTGATAGTTTGGCGGACTTTTTTACCTACCTCGTAATGAGTACGTGAGGCGCGATCCTGACCGATGATTTTTTCTCTTTTCAGTTTGGCGTCTGTCTGGGTAATACGGAAAAGGTTGGCTGCGAGTTCTGTGGCGCTGGCATGATCGAGTAATTCCCCTTTCTTAATATTCTTTTTCTCCTCTACCTGGGATAAATGCATATTGTACAGACCGAGGTAACCAGCATCGTTAAACGACCCAAAGTTGGTAACGCCAGCACTCTTGGCAGAACTAAATAGAGATATATTATGCGCACTGACCTCGCCACGCAGATACAATCGTTTTTCATTATCATTCATTTGACCGATCATTTCTTGGCGACGAGTCTGGATCGCAAAATAGGTTTGAGCCTCGGCAATTTCTTTTTTGTATGGATCACCGTTTTGGGCAATAAGATAACAAGCATACCTATCTAGTTTCCAGTTCTGGATCTCTCTCACGGTACGAGATCCTATTTCTACCATTTTCACCGTGTGGTGAAAATGGTTTTCGATTGATTCACCGCTATTTAAACATGCTTGAGCGGCTCTCTTAATCACGTATTCGGCTTTTTCCCATTTGGGATATCCGAGAATTGGCATAAGCTCTCGCCCATCCCAGTACTCCACGCCATTGTCATCAAGCTTTTTGATATCTTCAAAAGATTTATTGAGTGAAAGAAGACTTAGTTGTGGAGTCATGCTTTAAATATATACCCAAACTATAACCGAAGTCAAATGACTATTTCTTACTCATGTACTTGCGGGCAGCTTTGACAGCGATACTGCCACCAGGCACGAGCATGCCGGCGGCGTCAGCGCCAATGTCAAAAAGGAAGTCTTGGTCGAGCACCTTGCCCAGGTACTCGGTGAAGACGCGAGAACCAGAAGTGATGGCACCTGTGATCCCGTCGAGCTCCAAGATCCCCTCTTTGCCTTTGGAGATCCACTGGTATTTGAAGGCGTAAATGGGGCGGTAGTAGAGCTCGATAGTCGAGACCTCCACGTGTTCTTCCAGTATTTTGTCTGCTTGGATTCCTTTGATCATTTTGGAGAGGGAGTCGCGCATGATGGCCGAAACCCGGGCGCTGGGCGGTACTACCAGCGAGCCCTTTGGGATGATTTTCTCGATTTGGCCAGTGACTACGGTATATGCATAATTTGCGTACTGAGCCAGGCGAGGGTCTCCCTTGGTGGAGAGTCCATCGACATAGACCTCGTCAATCTCTTCCTGCACACAATGCTCGGTAACGGGGATATGGATGTGACCACTGGTCTCTGGGTAATCGGTCCCGTGCAGAGTGACACTTTTCACTTCTGACCCACCTATTGGCACCTGGTAGCTGGCGTTGCGATCATAGACGTAGCGAGCTTTGGCCACGACGTGCCAGAACGGAGCGTAGCGGTGCTCGGAGTAGGTGAGCTCATAATCCTCGTCCTTGGGTCTACTGAAAAAGCCGGTCACCTGGGAGATGGCGCCAAAGGCATTCACCTTTTTGTCCCATGCCAGCTGTTTGGCTTCGCTTTCTGAAATCTGGTCTTTGAGAACTAGGATGCGCTGTGTGGCTACGTCGATTTTCATAGATAAATTATAGCAAGTTGGCGTGCATTTGCCTCAACTTGGCCAGTTTGGGACTGATCACCACCTGACAGTAGCGATTGTCTTTATTTTGTTCGTAGTACCTGTAGTGGTCGGGCTCGGCTGGGTAAAAATCGGCTATAGGTACGACTTCGGTCACGATGGGACCACTCCACAATTTTTGATGGGCGAGTTTGCCGATGTATTTTTTGATCTGGTTTTTCTGCTCGACGGAGGTGTAGAGCAGAATGGAACGGTACTGAGTGCCGATGTCGGCTCCCTGGCGGTTGTAAGTGGTGGGGTCGTGAATGGTAAAAAATACTGATAGTAGCTCAGTTAGATTGATGAGATCGGGGTCGTACTCCACCTGCACCACCTCGGCATGGCCAGTGGTGCCGGTACAGACCTGATCGTAGGTGGGATTTTTGAGATGGCCGCCAGCGTAGCCAGAGGTTACTGAAGTGACACCTTTAAGACGCGTAAAGGCCGCCTCGCTACACCAAAAGCAGCCAGCACCTAGGACGAGGGTTTGTTTGGACATAGCTGGATTGTATCACCCACACTATCATTCTTTGGGTAAATCACTCTCAAATTTATAGACTGGATATAGTTGCGATTTTACTGAACCATAACACTTCCTTACTATCTGCTTGTCTTCCGGTAAGTGTTGATTTAACTGGTAAATTTGAGAGGCGAGTAGATTTAGGCGTTTTGGATCTATGGGTAGTTGATAGCCAATTTCCAGCAAATTTTCGTGGCATAATAGTCCGTCGAATTCCAGCTTTTTTAGGAGCGCCTGATGAGCTGGTGAGAGTTTTTCTCTAGATATTTCTAATGACATAAACTGGTCCTCAATTTATGAATTGTATCATGTTTACATATTATAGGTTTATTGATATACTTCTCGACATGTCTCCTATACAAGTGTTTAAGGATAATAATTTGTTGGCCACGATTGGTCGTGAAGGTGGTACATGCCATGTATTAAATGATATTGATGTTTATTACATGGGTGACACTAGCAGACTTTATACCGTCGCTGAAAAAAATCAGTTAGTGGATAAAGGTCAAATTCCCTCGGATTTGCCTGTTGTATTAGCGATCCATAGTCGAATAGTCCCACACCCAGACTTTGGAGAACCTGCAGATATTATCTCTGAGTATTTGAGACTTGTATACGAGGCGTAGAGCGTTGTTGGTTACTTACTCTACAGGGTCGAACCCTGAGGGTTATTACTATCTGCTAGTTACTTGGTTATAGTGTACTTTTTTTCTTTTGGTAGCCACCGTCTCATCCTTGTTTGCTCCTCTATTTCTAAAATATCACGGACTCTGCTAGAATATTGACCAAATGAGGCGAATATTAGATATAATTGGGGATAATGTTAAGCGGTACCGCGAGATAAAGGCGATAACTCAGGAAGAACTTTCACTTTTGTGCGGCCTACACAGAAACTATATTAGTTCTGTAGAAAAGGGGAGGAGAAATTTAACCCTTAGTTCATTAGAACGAATTAGTTATGGTTTAAATGTTAATATAAAGGACTTACTATGAAAACAACCAGCGCCAAATTTGATTTCTCCGATTTGATAATTGAGAAGTATGAAATTTACAATTATCGTCATGCGAGCACAATACTTAGGAGTGATTTCCCGACGGAGTATGCCCAGCTAACTGAACTATTGGAGAACTTTGATCTGACAAGAGAGGATATCCAAGCTCAAGGTGGTAGAAAATCTCCTATTGCGAGTAAATTCGATGCGAAGCTTTATAGTACTGGATGGGAAGAAAAACTTTGGAATATAAGCCTAGAAATTGATGGTAAGAAAAATCCGTTCCCTACACACCACGTAGACTACTATAAAAATCGCATTGCAGTTGAATTGGAATGGAATAATAAGGATACTTTTTTTGATAGAGACTTGAATAATTTTAGACTACTACATCAACTCGGCATTATCAGCGTAGGAATAATTGTAACTAGATCTGACAAACTCCAGAAAGTATTTAATACATTAGGCAAAGGGAAGTCGTATGGAACTTCGACTACACATACTGGCAAACTCCTTCCAAAGATAGTAGGTGGTGGAAGTGCTGAATGCCCAGTTTTGGTATTTGGTATTTCAGAAGCTTGTGTCAAGAAATAATCATTTCTACGAACAGAGTAGTAGCGCTTCTGTCACATCCCTGCTTTTATCTTTCAATCGTCCCATGGTCGAGTGCTTGTGAGCAACTTTAACTAATTTTGTTGTATATCCAGAGTCATGAGCGATCTTCATCAGTACTTCTATAGTTATCATGCCAGTATTTGAGTAAGAAATAAGTATTGGGATTTTATACTTCCTAACCGCTCGCAACATTTCTTCAAATGCAGCTGGTGCCTTACTTTTGATACAGAATGGCGATTGGTGTCGATCTTTTCTATATCTCCCCTTATATTCAACTTCCGGATAGTCATACCTACAAAGATCTTCTACTGCATGATAGAAGCGTGAATAGTGAACAAACGAGTACGGGGGGTCTGCGTATACAAGCGATACTTTGCTCATTAAATTCTTTTTACCAAGTAAGTCTAGGTAATCTAGGTTAAAAGATCTACTCGCTTCAGAGTAAATATTTAAGCTAGAACCTTGAATTATTTCTTCCGCTTTTTTAAAGAAGTACTCTAGCACTGATCTTTTCCTATAGATAAAAACATCTTCAACTGATGACAACGTAGACAAGTCTCTAAACTGCGCAAAATGTCCAGTACCAGCACTACAGTAACTAAATGCGTGGATTAGTGCAACTTTTAGTAAATCAGCAAGTTTTTTATCTTTAATGTCTAGGCCATCAATCGCATATTTAAGACTATCGATTGAAATAGACTGATTTAAAGAAAAATACATTTCAGAAAATAAATAAGTAGTCTGAATATATGGAAAAGTTTTTTTTTGCTGCTGATGTTTTTTATATTCCACTCTCAACCAGTGACTTTCGGCATTGGTCTTCAACGTGCTCACAGGTGATGGAGCTTCCTCTTGAAAAATTAGATAATTTTTTAGTAACGTATTATTCCATTTTTTGAGTTGTACAAAACTATTGCTCTTGCGAAGTAATTTGCCCATTTTTTTTGTAAGGAAGTTATAGTTTTCGTTATACCTCTTCTCGATTAGACGCCAAATAGTCTCACATGAAATTGTCATGGGCGGAATTTCGATTGTTCCCTTAGAAATGCTGCTCGAATAAAGTTGGATATCGTTAGAGTATGTTGGAAATTTATCTCTTAAGTACATGCCTACCCCACATGTTCCAGAAAATAGATCTAGAACTACTCCTCCAGATGATGTATTTTTACTTATAATTTGTTCTATAATCTCCAAAAGCTCCCGCTTTGAACCCATATATTTCATTACATGAATGTAGTTTTTTACAATATTGTTATGCACACTATAATAGTACATTTCTTTGCTAAACAAAGTCAACTGGTCATTATTACCACGAAGCATAACTAGTTTTTATCTATTTCTATCCATACTATATGATTATGGAAGTAGTACCATTAGTTCATATATTCATGCTACACCCGAATATGATACGAAGTCAACTATCACAAAATAGTGGAAGTTGCGGTGGTATTGCGCAGCATTGTAAGCCAAGTGGTGACAATAGGGTCCATGATGATGTGGGACAGGGTGAGCGGGCGCTTTAAGATGATACTCTCGAGACTGGTAGCACGGGATAGCGCTACGTATGTCTGACCGTGGGCAAATGACTGCGGCAGGTCTATAGCCATGCGATCAAAGGTCTTACCTTGCGATTTGTGGATGGTGATGCCCCAGGCCAACATGAGCGGGAGCTGAGTATAGGTACCGGCTACTTCAGTGGTGATGCGGCGCGATTTTTCACTATAATTAAATTTAAACATTTCCCAGGAATTGGGACCCACATCTACCAGTTTTTTGTTGTGCAGGCGCACAGAGACCTCGGGAGACCCATCGACCTCTGAGATATCTTCGATCCTGCCCACGGTACCATTGATAAACCTTTTTTCGCGA
>JBAQEX010000015.1:0-5737 GCA_049286965.1 Microgenomates group bacterium
AAAATCAAAGCTCTCATCAAAGAAGGCAATGTCCGCAAAATCACCGTTAAAGACAGCAAAGGCAAAGTCATTTTGTCTCTCCCTGTCACCGCCGGCGTCATCGGCGCGATTTTGCTCCCTCCTCTAGTGGTCCTTGGCGCAATCGCTGCTCTCATCACCGAGTGCACCATCACCGTCCAAAGAGAAAAATAATTATCAACCAATAAAATCGAAAACGGAGGTGAATTATCCTATGCTAAAGAAACTTTTCAAAAAACTAATTGGTAAAAAAGCTGTTAAAAAATCTACCTCGCCAAAAAGCGGGTCGAAAGCCAAAAAAGTCGTAAAAAAATCAGCTCCCAAAAAAGCTGTGAAGAAGACTGTAAAGAAAGTAGTAAAAAAAGTTACCAAGAAACCAGCAAAGAAAGTAGTAAAGAAAACAACCAAAAAAACCGCTAAAAAAAGAAAATAAGTTCTAAGTGGGTCGTGACTAGTCTAACCTGCCTTTAGTCACGACCCTTTTTGGATCGTAACCACCACCACCTCAAATTCTCCCCAACTCTATAAAGTCGATATAGTAGGGGATAAGTTACGTAGTCCCAAGTCCCTATATATTCAACTTGTCTAGGCGAGTATCCTGATTTGAATGTATGGAAGCCGTACCACGGGTCCTTTGGATCAGCCTCAGGTCCCAGTGCTCCCCACATATCTAGGTAACGTAGTCCCCATTCCTTTGCTAGCTTAATTGCGCTCCACATCACTAGATTATTTGCCATCACTTCTCTATGCTCACGCGTAGATGCCCCGTATGGATAATAGAGGGTATCCCCGTATTTAAATAATACCCAGGTAGTTATAATTTCCCCATTGTATTTAGCTACCAACAAATGTGCAGTTAATTGATTATTGGAATTTAATGATTGGTTATTACCAATTATTTTCCACATCTTCCGATGATAATTGGTTGAGTGTGCATAAAACCCCTGCCTCTTCGTAGTTTCTTCCGTTAGCTCCAAATATCGCTCAAAAGCCGCCTCACTATCGTCTATCTCGACGCTCACCCCATTTTTCTCCGCCACTTTTATGTTGTACCGTGTCTTCTGTTTAAACGAGGCAAGCAACTCTTGCTCAGGTGGAGTTACATCCAAGACAAAATTATATTTTGTAAATAATGCTCGCCCCTCCACAAATCCCATTTTCTTCAACATTGTACTTTGTACTTCGTACTTTGTACCTACTTCCACCATCGGTTCGCATTTTATAAAAATACAATTATTATCCCGTGCAATCTTTCGCAAAATCTCTACTTGGTGGATGTCAGGCATTGGGCCTTTGGGACAGTACCCTACACTCCAGGGTGCATAGGGTATTTTGTGGATGGTCACCTGGATGTCACCATCTCTTACTACCTTTACCCCCGTAAGTTTGCGGAACTCTCCCCATTCCTTACTCTGTAGCGGGTGCTTAGCGTTGATCATATCTACATTCTACCTGCCTCGCGTTGAAACTCCAAACGAGTCAAGGCGGGGCCTATCTATTCAAAAGTTCCTCTACCGACATATTCCCAGACAAAAAATCATCCAGGGTTGAGTCCGACAAAGAATCAATTTTAATTCCCGATTTTTTAGTCTTTAGTTGTGCGCCATGTTCTCGCCAAAACTTTGCATCGTCTTTGCCCGTATCCCCAGTTCTCTCATTGGTAAATTGGTTTAATGGTTTAATGGTTGAATATTCAAACAACTCTGGCTCTATCTCATCAATAAATCTCGACCTGACTTGTGCTCCCGTATTCCCCCAAATTATGCGCTGTTTTGCCCAGGAGAGATATAGCTTGTATTTGGCGCGGGTGATCCCCACATACGCCAGCCGCCTCTCTTCTTCCATTTCCTCGATCTCCATCAGCGATCTAGAGTGGGGGAATAGTCCCTCTTCCATACCGATCAAGAAAACAATGGGGAACTCAAGTCCTTTGGCAGCGTGTAGGGTCATCAGGGTTACTGCGTCGCGTTTATTGTCACTCCCAAATTTTTCTTGGTCGCTATACTCGCTTTGCACGAGTGCAATATTTTCCAAAAACTCACTCAGGTTATCAAACTCTGACGCCACTGACTGCAACTCTTTAATATTTTCTATCCTGGCCCGCTCTTCTTCGATCTCATCATCAAATTGTTGGAGATATTGTGAATTTTCAATTACTTTATACAGCAATTCAGATGGCGTAGCAGCTTTGGCGTCCATTTCATGCGGGATATTCAAAACTTGCGCCAGCTTACGCTTGCCCAGCTTTTCTACCCGCCTATAGCTAATCATATCTTCTGGGTTTAACACAATTCGTAAATACGACAGTAAATCTTTTATTTCTTTCCGCTCATAAAATTTAGTCCCGCCAATTAGCACGTAGGGGATCCCGCTACGGATAAAACCTTCTTCGATCGATCTCGATTGCGCATTGGTACGGTAAAGCAACGCTATCTCGCTCCACTCATGGGTCTTATGTAATTTATTCAATTCTTCTACTATCCGGCTTGCCTCGTCCCCCCCGCTATACGCCTCAATGATTGTGATTTTTTCTCCGGGCCCCTCCTCGGTCCACAGCGAGAGTATCGGGTGATGTTTGTTGTTGCCAATCACTTGATATGCTGCATCGAGTATGTTTTGGGTAGACCTGTAGTTACGGGAAAGTTTGAGTTCAGTGAGATTCTCATATTCTTTTTTTAGTTTGGCCATGTTGCGATAATCCGCGCCCCTCCATTTGTAAATCGACTGCGAAGCGTCCCCGACTACCGTGAGTTGTTTATATTTTTTGGCTAGCAGGGTAGTAAATAGATACTGAGATGTATTGGTATCTTGGTATTCATCCACAAATATATATCTAAATTGGTTTTGATATTTCTCCAATATATTTGGATTTTCCTGGAATAGTTTGACCGTCAGTGAGAGTAAATCATCAAAATCTACCGCGCCGTATTTCTTCAGTTGTTTCTGGTATCTCTCATATACTTGGGCCGCTGCTTCCTGAAAAGGGCCATGTGCCATCTCTAGGTATTGTTCAGCTGTCACGAGCTCTTGTTTCGCACCCGATATTGCCCCCATCAGCGACCTCGGCTTGTACCTCTTGGGGTCAATTTGCAAAGACACACAAATCTCCTTTACTAGCGCTTCTTGGTCAGAGTCGTCATAAATGACAAAATCGGGCGACAATCCAGCGCTTGCGGCGTCTCGCCTCAAAATTCTCGCCGACATCGAATGATACGTCCCCACATTTGGCACGCGTTTACCCACTACTTTAAGTAGTCTTTCCTTCATCTCACCCGCTGCTTTATTGGTAAAGGTCACCATCAGCAATTGTTCGGGTGAGATTACTCCAGAATGGATCAGGTACGCTGCCTTGTAGGTAAGTGTCTTGGTCTTCCCCGACCCCGCCCCCGCCATGATGAGGAGGGGAGACCCTATATGTTCTACCGCCGCTCTTTGTTCACTGTTGAGCTGGTCTAGATATTCATACATAAGGTACAATAGTACTACATATGACGTTTCTTGTGATAGCCAATTTCAAGTCCAACAAACTCGAGAAAGATATTATAGACTGGATTGCTGCTGTCGCTCCCCGCCCAGAGATGGTAGTTGCCCCCTCATCTCTCCACCTTCATTTGTTCCCTCCACATTTTACCCTCGCTGCTCAAGACGTTTCACCTTTCCCCATGGGTTCATATACAGGCGCAGTAAACGCCAGACAGCTCAGCGAGCTCGGTGTCAAATATTGTCTAGTCGGTCACTCCGAGCGCCGTCGCTACTTTCACGAGACTTGCGCCGACGTAGCCCAAAAAGTGCGAGAATTACTTACTGTTTCTATTACCCCCATCATCTGTATGGATCATGGCGACATTGCCCCCCAATTTGCCGCATTAGACGCAGACTCGTTAGATCAATGTATTTATTGTTTTGAACCTAGCGAGGATATTGGTGGCACTACTATCGCAGACCCCAAAATGATTTTAGACATCAAAAGTAAAGTCGCACAATTTGTTCCAAGCGCTCGTTTTATGTATGGGGGGTCAGTCACAGCACAAAATTTAGATAGCCTCCTGAACATTGGCCTATCAGGAGTCTTGGTAGCAACTGCCTCTCTAGATCCGCTTAGTTTTAACTCTTTACTCGCCAAAATATCATGATAATCAAGAAAATTATCTTAGCGATTTTTCTGTCGCTCCTAGTATTACTTGGATCTTGGTACTTCCACAATCAGACTGCCAAAAATATTGTCAGGGGCGTGATCAAAAACCCAGAAAATAGTCTCATATCTTATCAGGGGAGGACCAATATTCTTTTGCTTGGTATGGGGGGGGTTGGGCATGAGGGGGGAGATTTGACCGACAGCATACTTTTTATCTCACTCAATTTAAGTAGCAAAGATGCCACCATCATCTCAATACCTAGAGACATTTGGGTGCCGTCTCTTGCTGCCAAAATCAATACGGCTTATCACTATGGCAACGAGAAACGACCTGGTGGGGGACTCGACCTAGCCAAATCAGCCGTATCAGAAACGCTCGGTGTTCCCGTTCATTATGCCATTGCCCTAGACTTCCAGGGTTTCGTCAAAGCCATCGACGCACTAGGGGGTATTGATGTGGTGGTAGACAATGCGTTTGATGACTATAAATATCCAGTACCAGGCAAAGAAACAGCCGAGCCCGAAAGTGCTAGGTACGAACATATTCATTTTGACGCGGGCTCTCTTCACATGGACGGATCAACAGCCCTCAAGTTTGCCCGTTCTCGCCACGCAGAAGGGGATGAAGGTACCGATTTTGCGCGCGGCAATCGCCAAACTAAAATAATTGCTGCATTTAGAAATAAATCATTATCCACCTCTACTATTTTTAGCAACAGCGTTTTGGCAGACCTCAAATCCAGCATCACCAGTTCAATCAATACCGACATTGGTGAAGTCGAACAGGGGGGGCTATTTAAAGTTCTAATCTCTCTCGGAAGCACAAACAATATCAACAACCTTTCTATCGCCGATTATTTAATCAACCCCAAATCACCCAAGCCCTATGGTGGTCAATGGGTTCTCCTTGCTGACCCAAGTGAAGAATTAAAGTCATATGTCAAAAAAAACTTGGGCAATTAATAAAACTTTCACGGCCATAATTTGGATTATCGCCATTGCCATCCGTTTATACGGTGCAACCACCAAGGCCCAAATATACGATATCGGGACTTTCGAAGCTTGGTCTCGAACATTTTGGAATCATGGTCCCTCAAACTTTTTCAATGTTGTTTGGTCAGATTATCTACCCCTGCCAATTTTATCTTTTGCCCCTATTTCTTTGTTAGCCGATTTCTTACATGCACCTTTTGGCCTAATCTTTAAGCTAGTTCATATCGCCTTAGAACTATTTCTTATATCTCTCTTGCCCAGCTCAGCTTTTATTGCCAAGCTACTTTTATTATTATCGCCAGCTTTGATTGGTGACAATTCTTTTTGGGGACAAGTAGACGTCATTCCGGCGCTTCTTTCAGTTGTGGCCGTAACTAGCAACTCTGCCGTCCTCTTTGGTTTGGCCGTGGCCTACAAGCCCATTATGGTTTTGATTGCCCCGCTTTTATGGATAAATTCCATTAAAAAAGGGGACAAGTGGTATCGTTTCCCCCTTATTTCCATGGTGATATTTTTTGCCACTGGCATTCCCACGGGCGGGCTTCATTTTGCCACTCACCTTTTTACTCGGATCTTTGACCAGGCTGGCAC
>JBAQEX010000016.1:0-27819 GCA_049286965.1 Microgenomates group bacterium
GAGGAACTATGAAAAAGTCCGATTACTACGAAATTATTGCCAAATCAGCTCACATGACCAAAAAAACCGCCAAGGATGCAATCGACACCTTTTTAAGCGAATTGATCAAAACCCTCAAAAAAGGTGACAAAGTCGTTTTATCAGGTGTAGGTACACTTTCTATCGGTAAAGTCGGGCCAAAAGACGTAGTGCCCTTTGGCAAGTCCGACAAACGCGTGACCGTCAAATCTCACCACGTGGTCAACTTCAAGGCCGCCAAGCCCCTCCGCAAAATTATCTGGTAAGATAATTTCATGCACACGATCCTTGCGCAGAATCTCCGCAAAGTTTACACCGTCCAGAAAAAGCGCTCAGGACTTGCTGGGTCAATAAAAGATTTATTTTCTCCCATCAACGAAGAAAAAATCGCCGTCAAAGACGTCTCCTTTGTGATTGACGAAGGGGAGCTCGTCGGGTTTATCGGACCCAATGGCGCTGGCAAAACCACAACTCTCAAAATGCTCTCAGGCCTGCTTTATCCAACTAGCGGCAAAATCTCGGTGATCGGTCATGATCCCTGGCAGCGTGAGTTTGATTTTTTGAAGCAAATCTCGCTCGTGATGGGTCAAAAAAATCAACTGTGGTGGGACTTGCCAGCCATCGAGTCATTTAACCTCGCCAAAGATATTTATGGTATCCCCGATACTACTTACAAAAAAACTTTAAATAAACTTGTGGAAATGCTGGAAATCAGCGATGTTTTAAACGTCCAGGTGCGCAAACTCTCCCTAGGACAGCGCATGAAAGCCGAGCTCGTGGCCGCACTTATCCACTCTCCCAAAATCCTTTTCTTAGATGAGCCCACCATCGGGTTAGACGTGGTGATGCAACAGTCTATGCGGCAATTCTTAAAAGAATACAACCAGGGCAGTGATGGTTCTATCATCTTGACTAGTCACTACATGGACGACGTCAAGGAGCTCTGTAAACGAGTTATCATTATCGACCAGGGCAGTATTCTCTACGACGGCCTCTTGTCCGAAGTCATTGCTAAATTTAGTAAGCACAAAATCATCGAGGTCATCACGCCATCTGGCACCACTACGCACAAGGTATTGCGTGGCAAGGTAGCTCAAACTGCCGCTGATCTCCTCAAAGACCCGTCAGTGGTCGATATCAACATCAAAGAAGTCGAGATTGAAGACGTTATACGGCAGGTCTTTGCGGGCAAATAATGCAAAAATATCTCTCTATTTTCTCAATCACTCTCCAAGAAATCTTCGCTTATCGCCTCAACATGATCATGTGGCGCGTGCGTCAAATCTTTGTTTTCCTGATCCCTTTTTTCATCTGGAAATCAGTCCTTGGTGGAGGAGGCAGTATCTATGGCTACTCATTTGCCGCCATCATGACCTATCTCTTTGGTACGACTGTATTGCGTTCCCTTGTCATGGGTTCACGCACGGTCGACTTGGGCTGGATGATCAATAGTGGGGGGCTCACGATTCCCTTGATGCGACCATTAAATATTTTTAGCTTTTTCTTTACCCGCGATCTTGCTGACAAGCTCTTCAATTTGGGTTTTATGTTTATCGAGCTACCACTTATCTATTTTATTTTTCACCCGCCCGTTTTCCTCCAAACCAATCCTCTGGTCTTACTGTACGCCCTGTGCAGCACGCTGTTAGCCATCCTTATCTACTTCTACATCAACATTATTTTTGGCTCTCTTGCTTTTTGGACACGGGATATCTGGGCCCCGCGCTTCCTCCTCATGGTCATTATGGAGTTTGCCACAGGCGCTATGTTCCCGCTCGACATGCTGTCGCTCATCTGGCAAAACTTCATGCTCTTGACGCCATTTCCCTATCTTCTCTATGTCCCACTCAAGATTTATTTAGGTACTGACCCACTATTGTTTCAACATCTCATTTTGGGTCTAATCTGGGCAGTCGTGCTAGGATTTATCGCCAGGACAGTCTGGCAAAAAGGTATCAGGTCATACGAAGCGGAGGGGAGATGAAAGCTTATTTTAAGAGCCTGCCCGCCATATTACGAAGTTATGGGCGGGTTTGGCTCAAACTCACCATTCAACAGTTCCAATCTCAGATTGCCAATTCTCGTGGCGCAGCCATCCTTTTTATTTTTGGCAAACTATTTAGACTTGGTACGGCTTTCCTGATGCTTTATGTGATCATGGGCAAAGCCAAGCTGATTGTAGGATATACTCTCCCTCAGGCCATTTTGATTCTAGCTTTATTCAATTTTGTCTCGACCCTCGCTCAGTTATTTATGCGGGGGATTTATATGTTTAGACAAAAAGTCGTGGATGGTACTTTTGATTTTTATTTGCTCAACCCGCTTTCTGAACTTTTTTATAGTTTATTTTCCTACACTGACCCCATAGACACGCTCCTGGTCATCCCATATCTATCTCTAGTCGGCTGGGCCACGGTAAACGCTGGTTATACTTTATCTCTTTCTACGATCCTGTTGCTTTTAGTTATTTTATCCATTGCTTTTATTCTAGTCCTGTCGTGGCACATCATTATCCTCGCCATCGGCGTAAAATATCTCGAAGTAGATAACACCATTATGTTATATCGGGACCTAGAAAAAATGGCAGCCATGCCGATTGAGATTTACGGTAAAGTTGGGGCTGGGGTTATGACCTATTTATTTCCTTTTGCGCTCATGGCTACGATCCCCGCCCGCCTCGTATTTGGTCTCTACAACCCCATTTATCTCATGGGGTTCGCGCTGCTTGCATTTATCCAAATCAAACTAGCTATGACTGTTTGGCACCACGCCTTACTCTCCTACAGCTCCGCCTCGTCGTAAACAGTACTACGATAATTCGAATTATCATACCAACTTTCTAGATAACAATTGCGCCTGAACAAACTGTATAATCACCTCATGGTAAATCGTCGTTACCCCCATCAATTTCGTTTCCAAGTGATTTCAGCGTGGCTCGCAGATAATTACACGCCTCGTAAGGCTTTGGACGTTGGTGGTGGCAAAGGACTTCTCGCCTACCTCCTCAACCAGCGGGGTTGGAATGTGACAGTTGTAGACCCAGTCGACCAGCCACTCCCATCAAAATACAAAGATATCAAGTTAGATAAACGCATCTTGATCCCCCACAATGAAAAAGTGAAGCGAATAACAGCTCCATTTGCAGAAGACATGGCAGAAGACTTTGATCTCCTCATTGGTCTCCATGCCCATGGGTCAAATATTAAAATTTTGAACGTTGCTGCCAAACATCATAAAGATTTTCTAATTCTTCCTTGCTGTGTAATCGATGAACCAATCGAAATTAAAGGAGGAATTAACTGGATGAATTCTTTAGAAGACTATGCCCTCAATCTGAGTTTACCCATCAAGCGTCATACCTTCAACTTTGTCCGTCAAAGCACCGCTCTCTACTCTATCAGTACAATTAAACCATGAAAATATTGGTCATAGGTGCCTCAACAACAGGAAAGACAACGCTGATTAAGCACTTGCTATCAAAGGCTCCGGAGCTGCCTATTCAGGAAGCCGACGATGTTTTAACCAGCCTGAATGGCGGTACTTATCCTGTCGACTCTCAGCGCAAGCATGAAGTGCTTGCGCCTAAGATGGTGAAACAGATATTAAATCAGAAATCGATAATTTTCTTTACCAATGCCCACTACTTTAAACTCAAAGACTTAATCGAAGCTCGTAGACGTAGTTTTATGATCATCCTATTGAAACTACCCAGAGGCATCATGCTTACCCGTAATATCAATCGGGTTAAACATGAGGGATACGACAATCTCGCCCAATATTTTGACGATATGTTGCGATACCAGGATAAGGTACTCGAAGTCAAACTGGTAGATGCGATTATTGACACTAATCGACCGATTGATGACGTTATTTCTGATTTAGGTAAAATTATTGGCATCAACTCATGAATAAACTGGTCTGTATCGTCGGCCCCACTGCTACGGGAAAAACCGCCAAAGCCATAGAACTATCTAAAGAAAAGCCAAGCATTATAATCTCCGCCGACTCGCGCCAAGTGTATCGGGGGATGGACATCGTAACCGGCAAAGACCACCCCCATGGCGTATCTATTTATGGCATTGATATTGTGGAACCCGACCAGCCGATTTCAGTGGCCGTTTGGTACGACTCAGTGATGCCACATATCAACCAGGCGTGGGCTGATGATAAGCAAGTTATTCTAGTCGGTGGTACCGGGCTCTACGTCAAAGCCCTAACAAATGGTATTGAAACCATGGGTGTCGAGATCGATCAATCATTGCGTGACGGATTAGCCCCGCTTTCTATAACTGAATTACAAGCTAGATTAAAAGCATTAGACCTCCCAAAGTTTGAGTCCATGAATGCGAGTGATTCCTTCAATCCTCGCCGCTTAATCCGCGCCATAGAAATATCCCTGAGTAGGGTCGAATTACAAAGAACGGATCTTTGTAAAATAACATCCAAAATGATTGGCCTCAAATACTTCGATGATTCGAATCATCGAAGCAAAATCCGCGACCGAGTATCTGCAAGGATAGCCTCAGGCGCGATAGATGAGACCAAATCCTTGCTAGAGCGTTATCCTCAAAGTCTCCAGTCCATGTCAGCCATCGGGTACAAAAGCATTGTTAAATATCTAAAAGGCGAGTATTCAAAAGACCAAATGATAGATACTTGGTTAGGTGATGAAATGGCTTATGTTAAAAGACAGATGACTTGGTTTCGCAAACAACCAGTAATTTGGTATGATATAGACAAGTATGGAAACAAATAAGATCGAGATTTCGCAAAAAACCATTTTATTCACAATCGGCGCCATTCTCTCGTTATGGTTTTTGTATCAGGTACGCAGCATTGTCGTCTTGCTCTTTATCGCTTTTATTTTGATGACCGCAGTCAATCCGCTCATCAAGCTAGCCAAAAAAATCAAAATCCCCACCATCGTTGTAATGCTCATCGTTTATTTTGGACTCATTGCCTTGATCTCTACCGTCGTAGCCTCCCTAGTACCCGCCCTAGTTCAGCAAACCAAGGATTTGACGCTAGTTTTACCCACCTATATGCACAACATTGAAGTAGTTTTGAATGCCCAGTTTGATCCCAATGTAATCGGTGGTTATCTCAACTCGATCCCGTCTAATTTGTTAAAAATTGCTGGCGGGGTATTTTCCAATATTATGGGAGTACTTGCCCTATTCTTTATGTCATATTACATGGTCTTAGAGCGTCCCCATCTCCACACTTATCTGATTCGCTTCTTCGACAATAAAAACGCCGAAGCACAAGCCGAAGAACTGGTCTTATCTATCGAACGCCAGGTAGGAGGCTGGGTGAGGGGAGAGCTTTTCCTCATGTTGATCATTGGGGTCATGACGTATATCGGATTATTCCTCCTTGGCGTACCTTATTCGCTCCCTCTCGCCGTGCTGGCAGGGTTGCTAGAGGCTGTCCCCAATCTCGGACCCACCATTGCCGCAATTCCCGCGATTATAATAGGTCTAACAGTTTCTCCAATGATCGCCCTCGGTACCCTCATCCTCAGTATCGTCATCCAACAACTGGAGAACAATCTCATCGTCCCCAAGGTTATGCAATCTGCCACAGGCACCAAGCCCCTTGCCACCATCATTGTTCTGCTCGTCGGGTTCACGCTTGGCGGCATCGCCGGCGCCATCCTCTCCATGCCCATCTTTTTGACACTGCAAACTATATATAAAGCGTTTAGTCCGTCACTTGGCGGGAGGAGTTAATTATGGATTTTATAGCCTGGCAAAATGCACTCTCCAGTGTTTGGAACTCCACCATGGGTTCATTTTTTACCCTCCTCCCCAATATCATTGGAGCAATTATAGTTGCCTCAGTAGGTTTGATCCTAGGCAACTGGGTCAGGACTCTAACTATCAAATCTCTCCAAATGCTTCGGTTTGAAAATCTGATCAAAGATAGTAAATTTAAAGCCTTCTTAGTCAAAGCCGAAGTCACCGAAAAAGTCGAAGAAGTAATTGGCGGTATTCTCAAATGGCTCATCGTTTTGACTTTCTTTATCGCCGCGACCAATATCTTGGGGCTCACCACGGTCTCCAACGTCTTGGGTGGTGTGCTCAGTTACGTTCCCAACGTTATCTCAGCCGTGATTGTCATGGCAATCGGAGTCCTACTTGCTGGTATTATCGAGGGTCTAGTTAAAGGCGCACTAGCTACAGTGGATTTAAAAACCTCTAGGCTCATGGGCAAGATCGCTAGCTATACCGTCGTGACCATTACCACTTTAGCGGCATTTTCTGAACTCAAAATAGCCTCCAACTTTATCAATATTCTCTTCATTGGGTTTGTGGCTATGTTGGCACTTGGCTTTGGCCTCGCCATTGGTCTGGGCGCCAAAGAAGTGATTGGCCAAGCTTTATCTGATTGGTACAAAGAGCTTAAACGCGACCTCAAAAAATAACTAGAATATGAATTATTTCCATGCTCTGATTCTAGGGATTATCGAAGGATTAACCGAGTTTCTGCCGGTTTCTTCCACTTTTCATTTAATCATCACCTCAAAAATCCTCGGACTAGCATCCTCTGATTTTATCAAAATGTTTGAAGTCGTCATCCAAAGCGGAGCAATCTTTGCGCTCGTGTTCATTTATCTCAAAACACTGTTTTCTAACAAAAAATTGTTTATAAATGTAATGTCTTCATTCGTTCCCACCGCAATTGTTGGTTTTGTGCTCCACAAAATCATCAAAACAATTTTTTTCGAATCCAATATTTTAATGCTTGGTATGTTTGTGGGAATCGGGCTATTATTTTTACTGGTTGAAAAATTAAATCTCAACCTCTCTAAAAATATTGAATCGCTCACAATCAAACAGGCTATTATGATCGGTCTAGCCCAATCATTGTCCGTAATACCAGGAGTATCTCGTGCAGGTTCGGTGATTGTCGCCATGATGCTTATGGGTTACAAGAGAAATGAATCTGCCAAATACACCTTTCTCTTATCTTTGCCCACCATTTTCGCTGCCAGCGCTCTAGACCTATACCAAAATCGCGAGCTCTTGATATCTTTACAAAATGGTTACCTGCTCATCCTGGTCGGTTTTGTCGTGTCCCTCATTGTGGCTTATCTCGTTGTCAAATGGTTCCTGCAATATTTAAGCAATCACACCCTCGCTATTTTTGGTTGGTACAGGCTAATTATGGCTCTAATCTTGGTAATATTTAAGGTCTTACCTTGATTGTGAGAGGATCAGAAAATATCGAGATCAATTTGCCGCTCCCATCATAAAGTTCGGCTCTAATTATCTCGATTGCTCCAAGTCCTGGATAGCTATATGAGGCTATTTCAGTCCGCCCACTATCCATGGCTATTGGACTCTCAAATACGATCTTCAATTTTTTGCCCAAGCTATCGCTACTTTGGGTTTGTGAACTAATCACTATCGCAGGATCTGCAAAAAATGTCAGTGGTTCGCTGGTATATGCCAGCTCAACCATCCCGCGAACTACCCCAGTAGCATTTAGAGTATATAGCTTCCCGGTAGTACTTGATGTTTTTTGAATTCCTATCTGGGCAGCGCGGCTTACGTCATATAGCAGCAAGCTCCCGTCCCACCTTGCCTCCTTGCCATTAGTTACGATCCATACCGACCCAGTCCTAGCCGAATCAGGGATCTTTACCTCCAGGATATTATTGCTCCATCTTACTATGGAGTCTTTTGCAGCCTCACTATTGCCCACAAATACACGACTACCCCATTGATATTCTCCAAAATTAGACCCTAGGATCACAACGGTGTCACCTGCTTTACCAAAAAATGTACTAACCCTATCTATTTTTGGCATCTCGGTAGGGTAGTTGGGTGGAGGCGTCACAGCTGGAGCCTCTTCTGCCGCATTTGATCTATTTTCCGTACTTTGTTGTGAAAGAGACACTGAAAGCGGAATAATTAGCACGAGAAATAGCAACAAATTGAAACTTAAAATTCTTTTCCAGGTTAGAGTATCGTGGATTCTCTCGTAAATATTTTGTGTCATTTAATTTAACTCCTTTTACTGATTGTAATAACTCGCAAGACATTGTCAAAATTGATTGTGAAATCATCAAATAACCCTTTTCTACCCAGTATATAAGTAGTTGCACTCGACTCAGTAAAAGTAGCTGGCAACTCTACGTCCGTTGATCCAATCTTGATGGTGATTTTATCCAGGTAAGCAAATGCGGGCACACCCGAAAACCCTTGGAGCGTAATCCGCTTGGCTTTAGACAAGTCAACTCCTGTATCTTGCGCAGCTTGTAGCGGCAGGGTAGACACAACCGCTCCGGAGTCTAGTAGGAAAGTAGTATCTACATATCCTTTTAGGGTTTTTAGTGGCATCATTACTTTTGGTTCTTGGACAAATCCAAAACTTTCATAAAGTGTGTTCTTATACGGCACCGAGTATTCTAGCTTTCCAAAAGAGTCGGTGATGCTGACCTGGCTTACTCTACCTTTTACAACCGTTCTGATTAGTACAAAGATCCCAAGTACTGCTGCAAAGCCAAATAATGAGATTATCTTGACGATTGCTTCTACCTTGATGCTGGTAGGAGTATCATCTTGTGCTGTATCTACATGTTTATCAAAAGACAAATAAGCCATATCTAACTCTATGCTATCATAGTCTCATGCAATTTTCGCTGGAACCAATCATTGTGGCTGTCATTGCCAGTATTTCGTTTTTATTGAACATAATACTGCTTCTATGGCTCACTAAAATAGCTCGTCACTACAATAGTCTCACCAAAGGTATTGATCCAAAAACCCTCACCAATGCTCTCCAAGGTATCCAGCATACAATTGCTGAGCACGAGCGCATTCAGGCCATCACCAAAAATGATTTACAAAAAATCAAAGACGCCATGAGGCTCCATGTTCAGCATGTGACCCTAAAAAGATTCAACCCATTTGGCGACACGGGCGGTGATCAGAGCTTTATTTTGGCTTTACTCGATGGTAATTCGGACGGCGTGGTGATAACATCGTTGCATAGTAGAGAAAATACAAGGTTCTATGTAAAATCAGTCAGTGGTGGGGTAGGCATTGACCATCCATTGTCAGAAGAAGAACAAAAAACAATAAATCGAAAGGGCAAATAAAATATGCAAAATCAATTATTTAAAATGGTTGTCGTGTTTGTCCTCTCTTTTATCCTCTCTGCCGGATCTAGCTATGCACTCACAACTTATCTCTATACTCCAGGGAATGGTAGTGACCCATCATCTCCCGTATCCACTCCCAAAATTGGTGGTGGGCTAAACATCGATCCCTCCGCCCCCAAAAAGTCCGAGTGTCCGGTCAACGGTAAAATGTATACCTCAGCTGAGCAAAAAGTCTGGGAATCTCGCCGTCCCATCATAGCCATGATTGAAAATATGCCAGAGGCTCGTCCGCAATCTGGATTAAACTCAGCTGACGTAATTTATGAGGCAGTAGCCGAAGGCGGCGTTTCTCGTTTTGCCGCAGTCTATTATTGTGGTGTCGCCGCTCAAGATACCATCATTGGTCCGGTCCGTTCAGCTCGCACCACCTTCATCAATTTAGCATCCGAATACAACTATCCTCTCTACACTCACGTAGGAGGTGCCAATTGTGGATCTAGCGATCCCAAAACCTGCAACACCGACAAACGCGTCCAAGCGCTCGAGCAAATCAATCAGTATGGTTGGGGTGGTGCCAAGGGCAACGATCTCAACCAATTCTCCATAGGCTTCCCCACGTTCTGGCGCGATTACGAACGACTTGGCGTGACTGTTGCTACCGAGCACACTATGTATAGCAGTACCGAAAAACTCTGGAAATATGCATCGTCGACCCGTGGGTGGACCAATAAAACCCCAGACGGTAAATCAGATTGGAAAGCCAAATTTACCCCCTTTACTTTTAAAGACGACGCCAAAGAAAAGGGGACCGTCAGTAAAATCTCATTCGGTTTCTGGGAAAGCTATCATCAGTTTGATGTGGTCTGGAATTACGATGCCGCAAACAACCAGTATCTCCGCGAAAATGGGGGCACTACACACACTGATCTAAATACCAAAGAGCAAATAAATGCCAAGGTCATCGTCGTCCAGTTTACCAAAGAACTAGGCCCACTCGATGAACACAAGCACATGCTCTACGAGGTCATAGGCAGCGGCAAGGGTCTCCTTTTCCAAGACGGGACAGTTACCGAAGTAACTTGGGCCAAAAAGGATCGTGAGGCTCGCACAGTCTGGTCAGATTCCAAAGGCAAAAAAATCTCCTTCAACCGTGGCAAGATAGTCTTTGAGATTTTACCTCTCGATAACACGGTTACTTATTGATATCTTGTGTATGCTTGAAATAGCGCACATTTTGTGTACAATAAAGTCATGGCCGATTTATCCGACTTTGTAGTATCTAAAGTTCGCGTCAAACTCTTGGAAGTTTTTTTAATTGATCCTGAGCAAATGTTTTATATCCGCGAGCTCACCCGCAAAATCGGTGAGGAGATCAACGCGGTTCGCCGTGAACTGATCCACATGCAGTCTGTGGGCATGGTCAAAGACGAAAAGCGTGGCAATCGCATCTACTATACTTTCAACAAAAATTATCTTTTTCACAAAGAGCTCATGAGTATGATCGGGAAAACCACTGGGCTTGGTTTAGCTATCACTAAAGCCGCCCCCAAACTAGGCAAGCTCAAATTTGCCATGGTCTCAGGTAGATTTGTCCGTCACATGCCTCGTGCCAAAGACACCGTCGACCTACTCCTTGTGGGTGACCTCATCATGCCTCAACTAACTGAGCTCATCAAAGAACAAGAAGCCAAGCTTTCCCGCGAAATCAACTACACCGTTATGACCGAAGCCGAACTCCTGTATCGCAAAACTCATAGCGATCCCTTTATTGGCAGGATTCTTGAAGCATCCCGCATCATGGTGATTGGAGATGAAGAGGAACTCGTCCAGTGATCGCCACCAAGATTACCAGGATTGGCAATTCCAAAGGGATCATCATCCCAAGCGAAATCATCAAAGCTCTAGCACTCGACGAGGGAGATGAAGTTGAATTAGATTACAATCCTCAGACCCAAATCCTCTCAGTCAGTTTTGTAGAGACAAAACAACTCAAACTTGATGTAAAATGAACCCCTATGAAACTACGGCGCAATATTTTTTTCATCATCCTCCTCTCTGCAGTTGCACTCGTAATTGACGCTCCCAAAAATTACCAACTAGGTAGATTTACACTCTCTAGCCCCACAATCAATCTTGGCAATTTTAAAAGGGACCTAAATATCAAACAAGGTCTAGACCTCCAGGGTGGAACGGAAGTTACATTAGAAGCAAATATGCAGGACGTGAAACTTGAAGATCGCACTGACGCTCTAGATTCTGCCAAAGAAATCATCGCGCGTCGCGTCGACATGTACGGCGTCTCAGAACCATCTATCAAAACCGTAATCAGCAACGATACCTACCGCATTCTGGTAGCTTTACCAGGTGTCAGTAATCCCGATGAAGCCTTGAATCTAATCGGTCAAACCGCCTCGCTCGATTTTTATGAAATGCCAGTGGCTACAGACAGTCCTACATATGCAGACTTAAAGCCTACAGGACTAACAGGCAAAGACCTCAAAAAATCCTCCGTGAGCTTCAACTCGCAAAATGGGAAGCCAGAAATTAGTTTAAAGTTTACCGAAGAGGGTGGTAAAAAATTTGGCGACATCACCAGTCGCAATATCGGCAAAACTGTCTGGATTTTACTGGATGGTCAGATATTGACGGCTCCTGTTGTGCAACAAGCCATCGTGGATGGCAACGCGGTCATAAACGGTACCTATACCCTAGAAGAAGCCAAAAATATGGTCATCACGCTAAACGCAGGGGCGCTCCCTGTGCCCATCGAGATCATCAAACAGCAAAACATTGCCCCGACGCTTGGCGCTGAAAGTGTTAAAAAGAGTTTGATCGCAGGATCAGTCGGCTTGGGACTGGTCGCCTTATTTATGATCCTCAATTACGGCTATCTTGGCTTCATTGCCGTGATCGGTCTATTTATCTACGGCTTACTCACCTTGGCAGTTTACAAAATTGTCCCCATCACGCTGACTCTCCCTGGACTGGCCGGCTTTATCCTCTCTATTGGTATGGCTGTCGACTCTAATATTCTCGTTTTTGAACGCATGAAAGAAGAGCGCCGCAAAGGGAATGATTTCATCGGTAGTATGGAGCTAGGATTTGGCAAAGCTTGGGACGCTATCAAAGACGCCAATGTGGCGACCCTCATCACAACTTTTGTTTTGTTCAATCCCCTAGATTGGAATTTTTTAAATAGTTCTGGTATGGTCCGGGGATTTGCTCTCACTTTATTCCTTGGTATTGCCATCTCGCTATTCACTGGTATCTTTGTTACGCGTAACTTATTAAGAGCTCTGACTTCCCCCAAGAGGTCTGTCCTTAAAAGGAATTCCTGGCTGCAAGCCAAGAAGGGCTCGTCGGCAGACGAAAGGACAGACCTCAATGGAATCAAATAAACTAAACATCCTCCAGCCGATGAAATACTGGTGGCTCTACTTTGTGATCTCTCTGATCATCATTGTGCCTGGGTCTTATTCTCTTATTACCCGTGGTCTCAAACCATCCATCGATTTTACTGGTGGCACTACTATTGTTTGGGAAATAAAAACCGAAGAGTCCAAATTACGGGACTCGGCGGATGCAAATAAAATAAACGTTCGCGAAATATCACACAAAGGTGATATCTGGACTATTTCTACTAGTCCACTTCCCAAAAATACTTATCAAGCATACAAATCTGGGTTTGATGGGGTCAAAGAACTCTCCTTTGATACTGTAGGACCAGCGCTCGGCAGTGAGCTGATCAAAAAGACCTTGACAGCCATAGTCCTAGCTGCTTCCCTGATCTTATTTTATGTTGCCTACCGTTTTAAAAATATCAGATTCGGGATTTCTGCCATCCTGGCCATGCTCCATGACTCCCTTGTGCTCCTGGGCGTGTTTAGTCTGCTTGGAGTTTACTTGGGCGTAGAAGTAGACACCCTGTTTGTCACGGCACTCCTCACTATCCTCAGTTTCTCGGTGCACGACACGATTGTCGTGTATGACCGTATCCGCGAACTAAAGAAAAAGCATGGGTACCTAGATTTTGAGGAAATCGTCAATCGCGCGGTGGTTGAGACCATGGGTCGCAGTCTCAACAACTCACTCACCATTATCTTTATGCTCCTCTCGATGTACCTACTCGGTGGCGACACTACCAAATGGTTCATCTTTGCGCTCCTCATTGGTACCATCTCAGGTACTTATTCCTCTACTTTTACCGCCGCCCCCATTTTAATAGTCTGGGACAAATTTTCTCACCCGATCAAAAAATGAAAGTATATATTGCCCGCCACGGAGAATATCAAAATCCGGACGGTGTAGCACCATATCGTTTACCAGGTTTCCCGTTGACACAGCTAGGCATCTCACAAGCCCAACTCCAAGCCAATAAATTAAAGGATCAAAAAGTTCGCGCCATCTATACTAGCCCGATCCAGCGCTGCGTGGAAACAGCTACTATCATCTCCCAGCATCTACACTTATTCCCCAATCAAAAGCCAGAACTAATCGAAACAAGCACTCCCCTCGCTGGAATCAAAAAAATAGACATGCCACCAGACATTTATCTGGACGCGCGCCATATTGAAGGCGAGGGGGAGACTATGGAAGCCATTTTCACTCGTATGAGTAGTTTTATTGATACACTCAAGCGGACTAGTAAAAACTCTAACTATCTTGTCATCTCCCACGGCGACCCCGTGATGATTTTCCTCCACGGTGTACTAAAAAAAGATGTTCGCTACATCCCCATGGGTGGACTAGTCATGCTGGACTACAACCAAAAGGGAATTCCAAAATACACAGAAATCATCTGATTTTATTTTGCCTTGGGTAGGCATAAGCCAGATTCTGTTTTTCAGATGATCATTTCTCTAATGCCCGCAAACTTTAGGACTCGGGAGTGCTACCGTCTTTATCGTCCAATTCGTCGGTTGCAGCGGGGAGGATTGCCCGTTTCACTCCCACTAAAGGGATTCGTCACTGTTGCTCTAAACTAGCGGTTACCCATGATAGCTTACGCTACCCACCCTGCACTCTGCTGTCTGGACTTTCCTGACTAGTATTTCTACCAGCCCGACCATCCACCTACCCAAGGCAAGAGAATTATAACAGAGTGTATAATATTCTTATGATATTCAAAGACAAAGTAGTCTTAGTTACAGGAGGAAGTCAGGGCATAGGCAAAGCAGTTTCACTCATGTTTGCAGCAGAACATTCTAAAGTTGTCATAAATTATCGTAATAATGTAGAAGAAGCAGAAAAACTAGTCTCCGATATCAAGAAAGACGGAGGAGAGGCAATAGCTTTAAAGGCAGATGTCTCAAATCCAACTGAAGTAAAAGAATTGTTCCTTAAAATTGTTGAAAAATACGGCAAGGTAGATATTTTAATCAACAATGCTGGGTTAGCAAAAAAGGTTTCCTTCTTCGACATAACTGAGGAAAACTTGATCAGTGAGTTCAAGGTAAATATCTTTAGTATGGTTTACTGTGCCCAGGAAGCTGCCAAACTCATGTTGCAAAATGGGGGAGGAAGAATTGTAAATATCTCATCGATATGCGGGATCAGTGGCTGCGGTTCGGTATTACCATTTTCTATGGCAAGATCGGGTCTAAATAGTTTCACAAAATCACTTTCTAAAAGTCTTGCTCCAACTATTTTAGTAAATACAATCGCTCCGGGTTTTACCAAAACTAGATTTTGGGATGACATGAATACAAAAGATGAGACAGAATTGTTAAATACTACACTGACAAAAAAGTGGGTTTCACCAGAAGACGTTGCTGAAGCCTGCTTGATGGTCGCAAAAAATGATAGCATGTCAGGACAAATTATCGCAGTAGATGGTGGATATTTAACAACTATTTAATACGGAGGTCATATGCTTACGCGAGAACAAGACTTAGCCCATATCAAAAAATACTTAGAATCTCATTTCCAAATGGTAGTAGCCACAAATGGCCGTTTCCCATGGATCTGCACAGTTTATTACTCAATCGACAACGATCTAAACATCTACTTTCTCACGAGTCCCTCTACCATCCACGGTAAACAAATAGCCAAAAATCCCAAAGTGGCCGTGGCTATCGCAGACGCGCCACAAACACCAAATAGTAAAAAGAAAGGCCTTCAAATTTATGGACTCTGCAAACAAATTTCGGGTGCCAGAAAAGTCACCCACGCTATTACACTTTGGAAACAAACTCTTGGGGTCACGAGCAGTGACTACAGCTACGAAGGCATGCTCAAAAAAGCCATTAGTGGTCGCATGTATAAAATCACACCCAAGAAGATCAAATTCTTCAACGAAGATTTAGCCGAAGAGGGCAAAGAACGACTGATCGAGCTTTAACTATGTTTGCCACTTCATTTTTTCGCAATAGCTACAAACACATTCTTAAACCTATCCTGTTTCTGTTTGATGCCGAGCTCGTGCACGATGGCTTTACCTATGTAGGTGAAAAGATAGAAAATCTAGATGGTCTTGTCAGTGGTTTATTCCGCTATTCAAATCCAAATTTAAAAAAGACATTATTGGGTGTCACTTTTGACAATCCTATTGGTCTTGCTGCTGGCTTCGATTATGACGGTCACATGGCTCGTGTCATGAAACACGTAGGCTTTGGCTTTAATACCGTAGGTACAGTCACGGCGATTGCCTACGAAGGCAATACCAAGCCTCGTTTAGCTAGACTCCCCATGTCCCAGTCACTTCTAGTGAACAAAGGTTTCAAATCAGGTGGTGCCATAGAGGTGAGAGCTAGATTGGACGCTAAAAATCTCAAAAATCATACCATCGGGATCAGCGTGGGCTCATCAAATCTCCCGCAAATCGATACGCTCAAAAAAGCCATCGACGATTATCTCTACACTTTCAAAGTATTTGCTCCAGCTAAATATGTGAAATATTTCGAGCTCAACATCAGCTGCCCCAACATCAGACTCAAAGGTGCTTTTTCAAATATTGAAAATTTCTCCAAACTTTGCTCTGCAGTTAAAAAACTCAAACTCAAACAACCTATTTTTGTAAAGATGGCCAATGAGCTATCACTCAAAGAATCAGATGCGCTCGTCTCTACTGCTCTCAAATACGGTATAAAAGGTTTTATCTTTTCCAATCTAGTCAAAGACCGCACAAACCCAGTTTTAGTACCTAGCGAAGTAGCTAAAATCTCCCATCTGCCGGGAAACTTTAGTGGCAAGCCCACCTTCGCCAACTCGGTCAAACTAATCAAACATACTAGAGCAAAGTTTGGTAAAGATATTGTGATAGTGGGGACTGGGGGAGTATTTAATGCCTCTGATGCCAAAGTTAAATTTGATGCTGGCGCCGATCTGATCCAGCTCATCACTGGCATGATCTACGAAGGTCCCCAACTCATCGGCGAAATCAACAGAGCTCTTTCACGCGAGCAGTCAAATACTCTTTAGTATTTTTACTACTATCTTCAAGTATTTCTTCAAACAAAGTATTGAGTATTTCTCCCACTTTTTTCGATGGCTTGATGTTCAAAATCTCCATAATCTCCGCGCCATTTATATTTAAATCTTTTATCGACAAAGGTTCGTAAAACTGTTCACCAATTCTTTTTTGAAGTTCAGTCAATCTCCAGCTTGTAGCTTTGCTTCCTCCCCCCACTCTGTCTCCCACTCGTAGTGCCAGCATGTCGTGAATATTATCTTTGCCAACGCGGCGGATAAATCTGCGGATCGAAGCATCGGTCATCTTGGATTCATACACAAACATATGCCAGCGTACCAAGGTAAATACTCTGTCCTGGTCTTTTTTAGATAGCTTTAGTCGCTCGGCGATTCGCTTGGCAGTACGCGCTCCACTCACTTCATGGTTATAAAAAGTAACTCCTCTTTCCCCACCCTGTTTGGATACGACTGGTTTGTCTATGTCGTGTAGTAGGGTAGCCAGTCGCACAACTGGGTCAGGCGAGGGGCATGCACGTAGCGCTTCTATAGAATGGGTAAAGACATCATAGATGTGGTGTCCACCTTGTTTTATTTCCTTCATTTCCAGTAGTTCTGGCATGATGATTTCTGTGATTCCACAATTGGTCATAAGCATGATCCCATCAGCACTGTGCTCGGTTGCAAGTAACTTCATCACTTCCGCCCCAATTCGTTCCCACGAAATTTCCTTGAGATTTGGTACTTTTTCTTTCAGTGCAATTAGAGTTTCATCTTCAATCATAAATCCTAGCTGCGCCGATAACCGGATGGCGCGCATGATCCGTAGAGCATCTTCCTCAAACCGCTCACTCGCCACCCCAACCGCTCTGATCAATTTATTTTTAATATCCTCTTGCCCGTTGTATGGATCGATCATTTCCCCGCGCAAATTTACTGCGATTGCATTTATCGTAAAGTCACGACGCTTTAAATCTTCTTGGATTGTCTTGCCCCACACTACACTATCAGGTCTGCGTTTATCGCTATATCCACTTTCCGATCTAAAAGTGGTGATGTCGTAGAGCGTAGTGTCATCTATGGTACTTTCACCCAGCTGAAATTGTTCTTTAATATGTTTCCCCGCTACCTTTACCGTCCCGTACTCGTTATCATAAAAACTTTCGTTAAATAGTGGCACAATCAGCTCAGGTATTGCATCCGTCGTGACGTCCCAGTCATACGAGTCTATACCAATTATCAGGTCGCGTATTGCTCCTCCCACTATCCAAGCCTCATGTCCAGCTTTCTCGATCGTCTCTGCAATTTTTACCACTCCAGGATCAAACTTGAACTTCATAAAGCTAGTCTACCACAGGGTAGAGAGTGTATCATGTACCTAATAAGCAATTATATATTCCGATGAATCGATTCATCGGAACAAGTTTATGCCACAAATATCAAAACATCAACTTCAGCCAGAGATGGCAGAACTAATATATGAAGAGTTATGTAGTTTTGTATCTAGAATATCTACAAGAGTTGGCATAAGTCAGTTTTTTAATGATTTTCTTACTCCTACTGAGAAAATAATGTTTAGCAAAAGATTTATGATAATGGTTCTCTTGATGAGGGGTCATTCTGCATTACACGTAAAAAACACTCTCTTTGTGAGTAATTCAGCAGTCATGGGTGTAGGTAGCTGGATGAAAAATGCATCTCCTACTACCAAAAAATCACTTGAGATCTTAAATAAAGAAAAAGATTGGGAAACATTTTTTGACAGCATTGAAGAGATATTAGATAAGCTACCTCCGGGTAAATATCGCAACTGGCATCAAGCTGGTAAAGAAAAATTTAATAGACTAAAAACACGTCAATTAAATAATAGATTAAAATAATACCGATGAATCGATTCATCGGAACAAATTATGAGCAAAATAGACATAGAAATATTATCTAAAAATCTAATCCTTCATGGTATTGTTGATCAGCCTGCAACAAAATCCGCAGTGGGGATTTTGTTCCTTCATGGAGGTGGACATTCCCGGGCTGAACGCTACGGTGAAGTGCAGGCATTTTTTTCCGATCATCAAATCTCGACCCTTGCTTTTAGTTTTAGAGGATGTGGGTCAAGTAAAGGCATCTTTGAAGACAGCACCCTAAGAGATCGATTAGAGGATGCAGAATCAGCTTTAAAGACTTACAAAGAAATAACTGGGTTTACAGACAGTCAAATATATATATGGGGATCTAGTATGGGTGGACATATAGCCTCTAGGCTAATAAGCACTCATCAAAATATCAAAGGCCTAATCCTCCAGTCAGCAGCTGCCTACGGGCAAAAGGCAGAGTCTCAGAACTTTGGACCCAAATTTTCAGATGCAATCATCACAGAAAACAATTGGGCTGATAGTTTGGCATTTAGTTCTTTATCATCGTTTAGTAATCCTATCCTCTTGCTCTATGGTGCAAACGACACAACGATCCCAGAGCAAGTAAAAGAAACATATTTTAAATCAGCCAAATATATTAAAAAAATAATTATCTCAGGGTATGGCCATAAGATGCTCAAACCTGAGTCTGATGTAGAAAAAAACGCATGGAAGGAAATGATGAAATCAGCACTTGATTTTATCCAATCAAATTAATATGGACATCAAACTCAAAACCAAAGTAGAGGTGGATGCTACGGCCCAGGATATCTTTGACACTATCATGGAGAGCAGGGGATACAAGACCAAAGTTCAAATAGAAGAGTTTCTACACCCAGTTGCCCCAGATTTAGACTACCTCTTGCATGAGTCTGGTCTCAAAAAATCAACCCTCTCCACTGCCAAAAAATTCATCGATTCACATCTAGTAAAAAATTCAGATATTTGTGTCTTTGGCGATTATGATGCTGATGGAGTGTCATCCACTGCGATCATGTGGCAAGCCATCACTGCCTACGCCAAGCTACAAAAATCTCATTCCCGCATTCTTCCCTTCATGCCAGACCGCCACAAACACGGTTATGGTCTAGGGGAGAAAGCAGTCAGCGAAGTAATAGGTGGTGAATCATTTGCAAATTCCGTCATAAAAGATTTCCGCCCCAAACTGATCATCACCGTCGATACAGGTATCGTGGCACACGATGGGATAGCCACTTTCAAATCGGCTGGTATAGACACGATCATCACTGATCATCATCTGCCTGATGCAAACCTCCCAGCAGCAAATGTCATCGTACATACAACTACCACCTCAGGTGCTGGTGTAGCCTGGATCTTCGCCATGTATCTCCTAGGCGAGGCTGCCATCCGCCTCATTGACCTGGCCGCGATCGGAGTAGTCGGGGACATGATGCCGCTTGTAGGACTAAATCGGTCTATCTGTGTCGAAGGTTTATACGCACTCTCTCACACCAAGCGCCCAGGGTTAGTTGCGATGAAGGAGGTCATGGGGATTGGATCTAAAGAGCTATCAACCTACGATATTAGCTTTGGGATCGCCCCGCGTATCAATGCCGCCGGTCGCATCTACAACCCACTAGATGCTTTGCGGATGTTGTGTACAACAGACTTGCAACAAGCCAAAGAATTGGCTACAAAAATAGAGGCCCACAACAAAGATAGGCAAGAATACACAGACAACGCTCTAAAGTCAGCCACTGATCTAAAAACAGAACATAAAGTCATTGTGGTCATCGGCGATTATCACGAGGGTGTCATCGGATTAGTGGCTGGCAAACTCGCCGAGTTGTACAACAAACCTGCGATCGTCATGAGCGACAACGGGGAAGTAATTAAAGGGTCTGCTCGTTCAGTCACCGGTGTTAGCATCACCGGTTTATTAAGGTCCCTTAAAACCCCCTTTCTAGGTTTAGGCGGTCACGACCAAGCCGCTGGTTTTAGTTTGGGTAAAAAGTACTTGAAAGCCATGATGCAAGAAATCGAAACATTGGCAGATAAAACTATCAAAGACGAGTTGCTCATAAAATCTCACTTTGCTGATCTAAAGTTAGAACTCAACAACACCTCCTTAAAACTTGCCAAGCTGATCAGCACCATGGAACCATTTGGCATGCACAATCAAAAACCCAAATTTTATCTAGAGAGCCTAAACGTGCTTGAAGACAAAAAACTTGGAGCAGAAGGCAAACACCGCAAACTTACAATCGAAAAAAATGGAGTCACGCGTGAACTCATGTTATTTAATACCAAAGAAAAATATCCCCTCAAGCAATTGAGTTCAGTCATCTGTACCATAGATATCAATGTTTGGAGAGACAAAGAATCACTCCAACTCATCGCTTCTTATGTGGAAACTTAAATCCCCATTATTATTTTTATTGCGTTTCAAAAAACTAGACCTCTCTCGGCAACTATTGTCCGCAAGTTGTCTGCTGTTAGCCTTTCTCTATCCCGGGCACAACCCTCTCCAAACTATCATCATAAACCCAGGCAAAGTATATTCGTATTCAATCCCCGCGATTAGCCCATCTCTCTATCCTGTCTCCGATGGCGTCAAAGCTCCTAGTATTTCTGCAAAATCCGTTGTTGTGCAAGACGTCACGGGGAAAAGTATTCTATATAGCAAAAATCCAGACATGCTCATGATGCCAGCCTCAATTACCAAAGTCATGACCGCCCTAGTCGCCCTAGATTACTGGAAAGACTTGGGTACTGTGATTGAAGTCAAAAATGAAGACCGGGCTATTGGCCAAACTATCGAGTTGGTCAAGGGCGAACGTATCACCATCCAAAACATCTTATATGGTCTCCTAGTCCACTCGGGCAACGATGCGGCCCTCGCGCTTGCCGAAAATTACAGTGGTGGCTACGACGCCTTTGTCTCCGCCATGAACCAAAAAGCCAAGGCGCTGCACTTGGATCACACCACCTTCAAAAATCCCTCAGGGGTGGAACAATATGGTCACCTCACGACAGCCAGGGATATTGCCATCCTTGCCGCGTATGCCCTAAAAAATCCCGAAATTGTACGTATCGTACAAATGAAGAGGATCATCGTGACCGATGTCACGGGACTCATCGCGCACGACCTCGAAACTACCAATGAACTGCTTGGCGAAATCCCTGGACTCAAAGGTTTAAAAACAGGTTGGACTAGCGGGGCGGGGGAGTGTCTCGTGAGTTATATCGAGAGGGATGGCAAGCAAATTGTCATCGTGGTACTTGGCTCTCTCAGTCGCTTTGGCGACACGCGTGTCCTGATCGACTGGGTATATGCGCACCACAGCTGGATTACCCCAAATATTTGACACCCTCCCTACTCTCTGCTATCCTCAATTTAATTAAATAACAACGTTACGAGCTTGCTGACACCAAACCAGTTGGAACCGGGTAAGCCCGTCATAGCAGTATAAGTAAAAGACAAGGTGGCACCGTCGCAAGACCCTTTCAAAGGGTATTAGACGGTTTTTTTGTACAAAAAAAGGAGAAAATATGAGAACTTATATTCGCGAAACATTATCTAAAATCGGCGAATCAACCACTCTTAAAGGATGGGTAAGTACCAAAAGAGACCATGGCAAACTAACTTTTATAGACTTGCGTGATCGCACGGGAGTTATTCAATGTGTTGGTTACCAAAAAATGGGTGAGCTAACCACAGAATCAGTTATTGAAGTAACTGGAGTAATAAAACAACGCAATGCAAAAAGTATTAACCCAGAATTGCCTCTAGGCACTATCGAAATAGATGTTCAGGAATACTCTGTCCTAGGCAAAGCTACGGAGCTACCAATTCAAGTTAAAGAAGTAGAAGGGAACGAAGTCTCTGAGGACGTGAGACTGCGATATCGATACTTAGACTTACGTCGCCAGAAGATGCAAAAGATCATAAAACTTCGATCTGTCTACTCTCACGCCCTTCGTCAGGCATTTATTGATAAAGAATTTGTCGAAGTTGAGACTCCCATTCTTTCAAAAGCAACCATGGAAGGAGCAAGAGACTTTCTCGTACCTTCACGTTTCCAACACGGCAAATTTTATGCTCTCCCCCAAAGCCCACAACAATACAAACAACTCCTCATGGTCGCCGGAGTAGATAGATATTTTCAGTTTGCCAGATGCTTCAGAGATGAAGATTTGCGAGCAGATCGAGGATTTGAATTTACTCAGATCGACGTTGAAATGAGTTTTGTAACTAGTAAAGAGATAATGGAGACTATGGAACAAATAGTGAAGCAAGCAGTAAAAGCAGTCGGTGGGAAAATAAAAAATGAAACATTCCCAGTATATTCGTATGCTGATGCTATCAAACAATTTGGCGCCGATAAATTTGATTTGCGAACCGAAGAAGAAAAGATAGATGGCACATTAGCATTCGCTTGGGTCACTCGATTTCCATTCTTTAAAAAAGTTGACAAAGCAGATGCAGCAGAAATGCGAGATGGAAAAAGTGGTTGGACATTTACCCATAATCCATTTGGATCTTCAATTCCAGAACACATGGAATGGCATTTAAAAGGTGAACATATCGATGAAATCATCGCTGATCAATATGACTTGGTCTGTAACGGGTATGAAGTAGGCGGTGGTGGAATACGTGCCCACAATCCTGCTCTGCTCGCTTCTACCTACAGAATCATGGGCTACACTGAGGAAGAAACTAAATCTAGCATAGGCCACATGTTGGAGGCTTTCTCGTATGGGGCTCCGCCACACGGTGGAATCGCGCTAGGACTTGATCGTCAAATCATGCTTTTATCAGGGGAAACTTCCCTCAAAGAAGCTATTGCTTTCCCCATGACATCAACAGGTCGTACTGCTATCATGGACGGTCCGAGTGTCGCCTCTGACGATCAACTAATAGAGTTGGGGCTAAAGTTCGACAAAGATCCTCAGGGTGGTGAGGGTATATACGAAGCTATCTTAAGTAGAATTAAAGCTAGCAACATTTCTGACTATAAAGAATACGAACACATTGCCGTGCTAACAAGTGAGGAAGCAGCCAAAGTCAGAAATACGACAATCGAGCAAGGCGCAAAAGCATTAGTTATGTATGGAGATAAAAAGCCAATCATGTTGGTTGTGTCTGCCTCAACTTCAGCTGACCTACATGCGTTCAAGCAACTCTACAACATTAAGGATTTGCGAATGGCAAGTAAAGAGGAGGTAAAAGCAATTACACATCTGGAGGTAGGATCAATCCCACCTTTTGGCAGTCTATTCAAAATACAGACTTACGTTGACGCAAAACTTAGCGCAAATAAAGAAATGGTCTTTAATGCTGGTTTACGTACCAAATCTATTAAAATAAACTACGTCGATTGGCAAAAACTTGAAAACCCTCTCGTGGGTGTATTCAGCAAATAGCTACTCAGTCCACGCATCACTTACTGCGCTCACGTACGCCACAAAATCCGGTGATCCAGTAAAGACATATACTGGCTGCATAAACTGCTGAGCAGTATCTGGGTCATAATATTTGAGCGTTATATCATTTATTATTACATTGGTTGCATTTGGTTTTACCCCCGCGATAAATGCCTGTCCTGCTTGTATTCGCGCCCATGCTTCTGCCACCCCGATGAGCGGATACACTGCCGACCGGGTCAAGTCCACCGGAAAGTAATTGTAGGCTAGATTTACAAACTGTCTCTTGTCTTCTCGCTGGAGGGCAATAATTGCGGTGATCAGACCTCTACTTGAGCTTGGGTTGACAACATCTACCCCGTCAACGGGTGACCTATACAGATTGACCTGCAAAAAATGAGCCTGAGCCAGTGCCACTGCCGAAATTATTTGGCCTTTGTCGGCTTTTAGGGGGATTACGGTTTCCGTCCCTTCTTTTATGTCCTGTGGGAGTAGCTCTACTCTCGAGAGCAAACTATATACTCGCTCCTTTGCTTGCTCGTCATTGTAATACACAGTAGGAGTAGTGTAGCTGGGGTCCTCTTGCCACTTCTTGTCCAATATAAAAGCACCCGTAATAATATTTATAGTCAGAGACGAAGAGATAGGATCAGTCATATCCCACCGATATTCTGTCTCAGACAATTTGTTCGGAGGCAAAATAAAATCCAACCTCGTGGCTACCGACTGAGCCGCGTCATACGCCAACAAACTAGCTTTCTTAATCGGCATAAAAAACACTTTAAATTGATCTGGTAATTTAGTCGGCAGTCCCCCAGTGGGAGTCTCTAGTTTGTAGTTAAAAGTCTGCGTATCAGCTAAAGGGAATACAATCTTTGGGATCTTGCCAAACAGTACGTCAGGTGGGGGTGGTGGAGCTGGGTGTAATGCTTTCCAATAATTGACGGATGCAGTCAAAATAATACGTCCCACCATGAGCACGACTAGCCCAATTCCCCCGTATTTGATCGCTTTGCGCGCCACAACCGCTGTTTCACCCAAGTTTGCCATACTCCTAGTATATAATACTTACCATGTTAGTACGTACTCGCATCGCCCCAAGTCCTACAGGTATCGCCCACCTAGGCACCGCCTACATCGCCATGCGCAACTTGGCTATCGCACGCCAAAATAATGGCCAGTTTATCATCCGTATCGAAGATACCGATCGGGAGCGCTATGTCGAGGGAGCAGTCGAGATCATTTTTGAAGCCATGAAATGGCTAGGTTACCCCTACGACGAGTCGCCAGATATTGGAGGGCCATATGCTCCCTATACTCAGTCAGAACGCTTGCCCATTTACCAGGAATATGTCCAAAAACTCATCGCAAACGGTAAAGCCTACTATTGTTTTTGTACCAAAGACAGGCTTGAAGAAGTCAGGAATGCAGCCCTCGCCAAAAAGGAATTGCCACGGTATGACAGGCATTGTCGTCATCTCACAAGCGACGAGGTTCATACAAAGTTGGAGTCTGCTGTACCCCACGTCATCCGCCTCGCTGTCCCCGAATCTGGTGTCACAATCTGTCAGGACGTGGTAAGGGGGCCAGTAGAATTTCAAAACTCCGGCATTGATGACCAAGTACTCCTCAAGTCCGATGGCTATCCCACATATCATTTGGGGGTTGTTGTTGATGATCATCTCATGGGTATCACTCACATCATTCGTGGCGAAGAATGGCTCTCTAGTTCACCCAAACACGTCCTCATCTACCAATCATTTGGCTGGGAACTCCCAGTTTTTGCACACCTCCCGGTCATTCGCAACAAAGATCATAGCAAGATGAGCAAGCGCAAAAATGACGTCTCCATCCTCTCTCACCGTGACAAAGGTTACTTGCCCGAAGCCATCAACAATTTTCTCGCTCTCATGGGTTGGTCGCATCCCGAGAAGAAAGAGATTTTTTCCTTGGACGAATTCCTCAAACTCTTTACGCTCGAGCGCATCACCCTCACCGCCCCCGTTTACGACATCGAAAAGCTCAACTGGCTCAATGGTATGTATATCCGTGAGATGGATAATGCCGAGCTAATTAAAAGACTCTCGCCATTTATCCCCGCCGACTGTCCCCAAGTTATGGTTCATCAAATTCTCCCGCTTATTAAAGAACGCTTGGTGACCCTCAAAGACTTTGAGGAGCTCACCACCTTTTTCTATCGGGACATTTCAGTTGATCAATCAATACTCATCAAAAAGTCCACCCCAGAAGAAGTTTCATCTCAGTTATCAGCCACAAAGTCATCTTTAGAGTCACTTGTAGACAAAGATTGGACGCATGAAAAAATAGAATACAAAGTTAGATCATTATCCGAAGCCAACGGCTGGAAGCCTGGTCAATACTTTATGATGTTGCGCGTAGCCGTGACCGGTAAGACCGCCACCCCTCCGCTCTTTGAAACTATGGAAGTTTTGGGTCGTGAAAAATGTCTCCTGCGACTAACTCTGTAATTTGCATTCTTATAAATTTCTTGGTACTGTGTCGTTGACCTACATAGGAGGTTTAACAAATACGGGCGTCTGGCCCTGAGCGCTCTAAAAGAGCTGTCGAAGGGGTACGAGGAGGAGGGGGTTCGATATATATCGAATCAATCGGACTCGGTGGACAACCATCGAAGTAATCAGCGGAAACCCTCAGGCAGTAGTATCTGCCTATAAAGGATAAGTTCAACCAAGCAAAGACTTACTCCAATACCAATTCATCAAACTAACAAAAGGAGTATTTATGTGTGGTATTTTTGCATACCTTGGCGCTTCAAACGCCACCAAAATCGTTTTTAATGGCTTACAAGACCTCCAATATCGTGGCTATGATTCGTGGGGGATCGCTAGTCTTACAGATCATAGTTTGAGCGTATCAAAAAACATAGGCGCACTCCCCAATGAGCTATCTAATTATGTTACTTCGCACTTGGCTATCGGCCACACGCGCTGGGCTACCCACGGTGGTGTGACCAAAAACAATGCGCACCCCCATCTATCCTGCGACGGCCGTTTTGCCGTCGTCCACAACGGGATCATCGAAAATTTTGAGAGTCTCAAAAATAATCTCAAAAATAAACACAATTTCAAAAGTAATACCGACACTGAACTAATTGCTCATTATCTAGAAGAAAACATCAAAGGTAATGATCCATTCTCTGTATTTCAGTCCTTGGTATCTCAACTCATCGGCCATAGTGCGATAGTGGTATTGGACCTTGTGCAATCTGATCTCTATATCTATCGCAGTGGCTCGCCCCTTGTGCTAGGTAAAAATGGTGATGAGCTCTACGTGAGCTCTGATCTGCCATCACTCACCAAGTATGCCCAGGACATTTACCCCATCAAAGACGGCGAAATCATCAAATTATCTGCGCTCCCCACGACACTTTCCTGGACTAAAGTAGCAGCAAACCACAATATAGTGGGTAAGATCAAAACCAAATATCATATGGAGACAGAAATAGGGGAGTCACTATCAATTGTATCTAATACTTTTCATTTTAATCCGTCAAAACTCAAACTCATAAGCGAATCCATTTATTCCAGTAAACAAATCCTGCTCGTAGGTTGTGGCAGCTCTTACCACGCTTGTCTGTACGGGATGACTCTCCTGCAACAACTCGGGTTTTCAGCTCAGGCCGTAATTGCTAGCGAAGGGGAATCAGTGCAACATACGGTGGGTAGTGACACGCTCGTGATTGCACTCTCTCAGTCAGGAGAAACCATTGATACCCTCGACTTTGTAAATACCTTGCGTGGCAGGGGAGCCAAGATCATCTCCCTATCAAATGTCCAGTATTCGACGCTCGATCGGTTGGCCGATCTTTCCCTCGATCTGAGCTGTGGCAAAGAAGTTGCAGTGGCTTCTACCAAAGCTTATATTGCGATGCTTTTGTTTTTTGTGGAGCTCTCGCTGCATATGAGCAGTAAAGCAGACCTAGATCGTCCAAAATATCAA
>JBAQEX010000017.1:0-15285 GCA_049286965.1 Microgenomates group bacterium
CTCTATCTCCTTTTTGTCGGCAGCCTGGACGAGGATATAGGAGATTTTCTCTTGTCCCAAAGCACTCCTGGCGGTGGTAACCGGGATATAAACGGAACTATCAATGTCGGGGCCACCAAAACTACCGCTACTCTTGGACTCGGCTACCCCCACTACTTCAAATTTGACGCGATTGATCGTAACCGTTTTGCCCACGGGACTCACCCCAACGAACAATTTTTCGGCAATTTTGCTACCGATCACGGCAACTTTGCGATTACTACTGACGTCTGACTCGCTAAAAAATCTACCCGAGGTGGTTTTGGTGCTACGTAGATCACTATACTCGGGAGTGGTAGAGATTGAGAACCCTTTGCGCTTGCCCTGATCGGTACGGACATCCACGCTACCCTCGATGACTGGCGCTACCTCCCCTAGGGGATAGCCCAGACGCTTGATGGCGCCCACATCACCCATCGAGAGCTTGGAGGTAGAGAGCGAGAGGGCGGCGGTCTCCTGGTTAAAACCACCCTCTTCGGAGATAATCTCGCCGGGAGAGACAATGAGGAGGTTGGAGCCCAAGGTTTCAAATTGCTTTTCCACGAACACGGTGAGTCCATTACCGATACTAGTGAGTAAAATGACCGAGAGCACTCCGATGACTACGCCAAGCGTGGTCAAAAATGAGCGCAGTTTGTTGCGGGAGATGGAGATCAGGGCTGAGCGAGCGAGAGTACTTAGTTTCATAATTTACTTCTCTTTGAAACTCCCGGAGTTTGGGAGCCCTTAACTCCGGGAGTTTGATCCCCGGTATCGCTGACTATTTCACCGTCAAAGATTTTAATGGTGCGATGAGCCATTTTGGCTAGCTCCAGGTCGTGGGTGACAATCACGATGGTACGACCCTCGGCGTTGAGCTTTTTCAGAATCTCGACGACTTCGTGGCCACTTTTACTATCCAGGTTACCGGTGGGCTCGTCGGCGAAGATCACGGCCGGGTCGTTGACGAGGGATCGGGCAATGGCCACTCTTTGCTGTTGACCACCGGATAGTTGATTGGGATAGTTTTTGAGGCGATCGCCCAGACCCAGATCGGTTAAAATTTGCCTGGCTTTGTCCGTTTTGTCAGTTGGTGTTTTATTGTAGAGCGTGGGGAGGAGAACGTTTTCTAGGGCACTGGTACGCGAAAGTAAGTTAAATTGCTGGAAAATGAAACCAATGTACTCATTGCGCAGTTTAGCCGATTCGACTTCGCTAAGACCCCCGACATTATGGCCAGCGAGCTCCACCGAGCCACTGGTTTGTTTATCTAGGAGTCCCATGATATGCATGAGGGTGGACTTGCCGGATCCCGAGGGACCGACGATCGCGACTAGTTCGCCCGATTTAATGGTAACGGAGATATTTTTGAGGATTTCGAGTTTTTCTTCGCCCAGATCGTAGGTTTTGTCCACATTTTGGAGGCGGATGACCACCTTTGGCTGGTTACTTTTTCGTGTAGACATGATCAGATTCTCCAAGTCCCGAAACTATCTCGACCATCCCCTCATTTTCAACCCCGGTTTCGACTTTCTTCTCTTCGTATTTTTGTCCATTTTTCACTAGAACAGTGGTGTTGCCTCCGGTGCCGGAAAGAGCGCTCGAGGGCAAGGCAAGCACATCTGATTTGTCTTGGAGAATGATGGCTGCGGTGCCGTTTAGACCCAGTCTGAGTGCTCGTAGGTCTCCGCTCAAAGCGAGTCTTACTTCGTAAGTGGTGCCGGCCGAGGTTTCTTTGGGGGAATAAGAGATTGAGTCGATTTTGGTTTCAAAGTTTTTGTCTGGGTAGGCGTCGAGAGTGACTATCACTTTTTGACCAACAGAGGCTCGCTTGAGATCGGTTTCGTCGAGATCGGCGGAGAAATAGAGACTGGTCGGGTCGATCACGACCCAAGTATCGGTCAGAGCTACCTGCACATTTGGGGTGGTGATAGACGAGTGAACCAGGACGCCGGCGATAGGACTAGAAAGACGAGAGAGCTTGAGTGAGAGATCTAGGTACTCGACATCTTTGACGGTATTATCTAGCTGATATTGGTTTTTCTCGAGCAGGCGTTTGAGAGTACGGCCGAGATCATTGTCCGGCACGGAGTTGTCGTTGTCGTCGATCGTTTGATCAAAAGTCCCGCGCTGGATAGCATAGAGATTGAGCTTTTGGTCGAGCGTTTTTTGGAGCTGGCGACTATCGACACTGGCTAGGGTCTGCCATTTTTTGACGCTGTCCCCCTCTTTGGCACCCATATAAGTAACAAGACCACCAGCACCAAAACGGAGGGTGGCAGAGGTACCGGCGACCACTTTGCCCGAGAGCTCAAAAGTCTCTTTGATACTCTTTTTTTCGACAGTATATTCGACGTATTCAACTTTTTTGCCCTGAGTATAGCGATAGATCCCAAAGGCCACGACAGCCACGACGACAAAAGCAATCAGTTTGTGTGACTTGATCCAAGCTAACATATCTGGATATTGTACTAGAGGTGGAAGAGTTTGCCAATAAGCATGCCTACGGCAACGGCCGAGCCGCCTAGCAGAAACATTTTGATGGCACGATTCCAGGGTTTTGGTCTTTGATAGTAGGTTGAAGTACCATAGCCAAGTCCCATGAGTCCAAGCAGCGAAATAGCGATGGAAGTAGAGACCGCCCTCTGCCCGGTCAAAAATACGTAAGGTACCAACGGGAGGAGTCCTGCCGCGCAATACGAAACCAGCATGGTACATGCGCCCTTAATAGCTTCGAGGGTTTCTGGTTTTTGGCCCGCCATTTCCTCAGTTGTTTCTTCGGTGAGGAAGCTACCAATCCCCATGGAGAAACCTTCGACCACGATTAGGACGAGTCCAGTCGTGAGGATGGCTTTAGTCGAAATGTCGGCGGCGGCAATCCCAGCTAGCAGTCCCACGGTACTAACCAGTGAGTCCTCGACCCCAAAGAGAAAGTTGCGCAGATAGGTATCGTGATGGGATGGTCGATGGAAAAGCCCTGCGAAAAACATAGCTCAATGATAACAGATGTCGGGGATGGGTGAATTGAACACCCGTCTCACCGACCCCATCGGCGAATTCTACCGTTAAACTAATCCCCGAATAGAATAGGCGTATTTTATCACGAAAAAAATTAAACTAACCGAGCAGCGACATCGTCCCAGTTGATGATGGACCAGAAAGCGTCGACGTACTTACCGCGATCGTTTTGGTAGTCGAGGTAGTAGGCGTGTTCCCAAACATCAAGGAGTAGTAATACTTTGGTTTCAACTATAGTAAGGAGATTTTGATTTTGAATCTGGATGACGTGTAAATCTTCGCCATCTTGTACTAAGGCTGCCCAACCAGAGCCTTCGACTGTCTTGGCGGCGCCTGCAAACTCTGCCTGGAATTTTTCGAATGAACCAAATTGTTCTTCGATTTTCTCAAGTAGTGCGCCCGATGGTGCATTGTCTTTTTTGCTCTTACGCATATTTTGCCAGAAGATACTGTGGAGTTTGTGTCCATTCATATGAAAAGAGAGATCGCGCATGACCGATTTGTAGTCGATATCGAGACCTTCGCCAGCCCTAGCTTTTTCTAGACGGTCCATGGCCGCGTTCATACCCGTGACGTAAGCCAGGTGATGACGAGTGTGATGGAGTTCCATGATTTTTTTGGAAATAACTGGCTCTAGGGCATCGTAAGCATAGGGTAGGTTTGGCAACTCTAAGCGTTTGTGTTTCATACTCTGGAGTATAACATACTCAGGGAGTTTTTGCACGCATCTTATCCCAAAATGGTCCACGTCTACATAACTGTTTTACTTCGTCTTTGTTCATTAGCAGTGCCTCTACTGCTCGCTCTAGAAAGATATGGTTTTGTGAACCCTTTACTAGGAAGTGAGTATGGGGCTTTGCTGTGCTCTTTAAAGAGTGTATGAGACTTTTCATTGTGGCAAAATGACGAACCTTGAATTTCTGGGACACAAGGAGCGGCAAAGTAAATTGTCTGACATAATCACCAAATAAAATGGTTTCATCGGCACAACTCATGATCCAAGTCGCCAATTCTTTGTGAATTGATTTAGTAGAGTTCCCTAACTCGCGCATATCCCCGATAACGGCAATTTTTTTCTTGCGGCCAGCGATACGTTTGAGGTTGGTGAGATTTTCTTTCATACTAGAGGGGCTCGCGTTGTAGCTGCTATCTATTATGGTACTTTGATTGATCCCCCTAAATATTCTCATCCTCCCGGAAGGCGAGTTGTAGTTTGAAAGGAGCGGAAGACTGATGCTGGGGGGTATTCCAAGCCCCGCGCAGACGCAGATGGCGGCGGCAAAAGTATACTCGTATGACTCGGGATAAATACACTGTGGTTTGAGCTGATATTTATTGCCTTGGTAGAGATAGATGTAGTTGCCCAGGATTTGAAAATCGGCTTTTTTGGATTTGCCAAAGGTGATGAGTCTAGCTCTGATGTCACTAGTTTGGTGAAGCAATTCCCATTGATCGATGTTGACCACTGCCACAGCGTGGCTACCCATATTTTTAACTAATTGCATTTTTTCTTTGGCAATCAAGTTTATGAGTTTTCCTTTGCGTCGATTTTGATTTGTGTCTTTGACTAAATAGTCAAAGGCAAAGGCGTGGGAGAGCCCAGCGTTTAACACGACTCCCACAACAGGACTTACAATACTGAGTAAATAAGCCATATTGTTGGGTGTGTCTGGACCACCCACACCCATTTCTACGACATAGTAGTCAAAATGCTCTCTAAATGTGAGGTACTGGTAAGGCGCAAGAATAATGAGGTGCAACCAATCGAAAAGTGAATAATCTTTGGGTTTCAGTCCTAAAATGTTGAGAGAGATTCCAGACTGAGAATTGGCATGGATAGAGCTCTTTACGACCCCCCTAGTTTTTAGGATATGCACGATAGCCAGACGAGTTGAAGTTTTGCCACTGCTACCAGTCACCGCAATGATCGTCGCTTTGGGATTCTTTTGCAATTGTAGACGTGCAAAAAAACGAAAGTAATTGATGAGACTGAGCGAGAGGATTTTTTTGAACATATTAGTTGTTTAATTCGCGAGCAAGTGACTCGGCCAAGGCAGCATCGATTTCGTCTTGTTTGATACGTGCTTCTTGACTGGGTGTAAGCCACTGCCTCTTTTGCATCACATCCAAAATCTCGGTGGCTAGCGATTGTCTCTTACGCAAAAGTGTGAGCAACTGAGCAAGCTTTGATTTATCTACATTACTATACCCTTGAGCTTGCTCCCAGCCAGGGATGACCTGTGAGAGGTTGGCTATTAAGTCGCCCCAGCTTTTGATAGTGGAAGCATCGTAGGAGGCGGGAATGTACCCTCCCAGATGGCCCACAATGATTTGGGTGGGACAGCCAGATACTACCTTGGTGACGGCAGAAACGCCTAAATCTGTATATTCTTTGCTTAAAATTTGCTTGGAAGTCCCTGGTTGATAGAGGATATTATCTAATAGCTCCTTGGCAGTAAAACGACCATGACTGACAAATTCACCTAATACGATATTGGAATAACCAGCGCTGGCAATGGCTTGTTGCAAAGAATATTTAGTGTTTTGGTCAAGAAGCAATTTATCGCCCCTTGACTCGCTAGATTTGACCAATGACTTGGATTCTTTAAGCGGGGTGAGTTTGTGCGATTTACGCTGTTCATTAACCAATGATATAAACTCGTCGCTGGACATGGTAGGTAAACCCATGAGTTGATCATCTTTTGAGGTATCGCGCCATAGAGAGTGATAGACAACTTGCTGAGCGTATGGCAAGACAAATTCGACATCTGCCTCACTGATTACCCCTAATTCAAAGCGAGAATCAGAGGAAACTTTGCGATTGTCTCCCAGGACAAAAATACTACCTGGGGGGACCTGGTATTGTTCACAATCTTTGAGTGTAGTACCACCATAAGTGGAGCGGGGAGCAGTAATGTATGGCTCGCTCAAGAGCGTACTATTTAAATAAACAAATCCATCTCGGAGCTCTACAGTGTCTCCTGGCAAGGCGATAATCCTTTTGATAAAGCCATTGTTTTGGTCTTTATTGTCGTCCTGGAGGATTTGGCGTGTTTTGGTATTTTTGAAAGCTACCATGTCACCATAACCTAGCTGGCGTTTGAAAAAAGTTTTCCCAAGAACTATCAATCCGTGGTAGTAGCGATAGAGATGCGGGGTCGTACGGTACTCTTCTACTACTGTTTTACTTTCGTCCTCGGGACCCCCTTCGGTGGTTGCCCAAAATAATGAAGGATACATAGATCCAGTCCCTACTACTTCAACTGGAATTGATTTAAAGCCTGTGAGTTTGGCCACTTCATTGGAGGCCATCCCAAGGATCGGGACACCCACAAAAGAAGCTAAGATATAAGGGATTAACTTGGATATAGTTTTGTGATTAACTTTCATTGATGTGACTCGTGCAGATTTTGTCGAGATCGGGCAAGATTTTGTCTAGAAAATCGCGAGATACAAGACTCTGATTTTTGGGATCTTGGAGCTGGCGGCAAGTAACTACCCCGGCTGTGAGGAGGCGGATTTTATCGCCTGAGCTCATGCCTTCTAAGATAGTGATCGGATGCAGGCCAGTGTGTTCGATCAAGTCCATAATCCCCTCTCCCTTGGGATATCCCCAACTAGTAAGCTTGATGTTTTGACACTGCCCGTATTTGATGGCGTCGGTTGAAAACCTCGTATTGGTCACGATCCAGGGCCTTGTGTTGCCGACCGTCCAAGTTTTGCTTAGATCATCATATCTAGCTTTGATGTAGAGAGTAATGCGAACATCGGTCCTTTGACTAGCATTTTTGTGAAATTTGGCTTCGATAAAATATGTGATATTGTCTTTGCTAGCCAAGACATCCACTTCGTGGGAGACACACCTACCCATGATTGTTTGATTGATTTGGGTATGATACCCGATTTCGGTGAGCAAAAGAGCTACATATTTTTCAAAGGGATAGCCGGATGGGCCGAGCTCTGCCAAAGCTGATTTTAGATTGTATTTCATGGCAAGATACGGTGACTCTGAGCTGCGCAAAAACTCTTTGATCATGGCAAAAATTTCGTTTGTTTTAATACCATCGTAGAGACGATCCCTTATACTAATTAGCATATCGGCCTGGAGGCCCTCTGGCACTCCTACACGGCTGGCCGAGGCGCGGATTTTCTCTTCGTCGTATTGTTCTGTCGTCCCATCGATTTTAGTGACCATGGTGCTCATGATTCAACTATATCATGTAGAATCTCAGTCATGGAGATGATTTTGCCAGTATATAAACCAGTGGGGATGACAAGTTTTGACGTGATCCGAGCATTTAAGCGACACATTACAAGGACCGTCCCCGACAGATATAAAATCGGACATGGTGGGACACTAGACCCATTTGCTGATGGTGTATTGCTCTTGCTGCTTGGCAAGGCTACAAAGAGAATGAATGAGTTGTCAGCACTGCCCAAAACTTACCGTGCTGTAGCCGTGATGGGTGCGTCTTCTGATACTTTAGATCGAACAGGGGCTATCACTCCCGGAGTGTGGGAGCCCTTCACTCCGGGAGTGTTGAAGCAGGCTGCAGAAAAATTTGTGGGAGAGATAGAGCAGGAAATACCCGATTATTCGGCTACCAAGATAAACGGGGTGCCTAGATACAAGCTAGCCAGAGCAGGTAAGACAATGGATAAAAAAACAAAACTAGTCACAATCTTTGAACTGGAAATTGAGAATATTGCTGATGATGCGGTGACATTTACGGCAACAGTATCGTCTGGCACATACATCCGCCAGCTATCATATGACATCTTTAAAACTTTAGGGATTGAAAGCTACTTGGAATCGCTGACACGGACGAGGATTGGTGACTTTAATTTGGAAAAGTGTGTAAAAATAGTAGATTTTGGGACTATGAGGGTTGACCCCTTAAAGTCCACCCATTAAAGCCGCGAGTACTGCTCGCTCGCGGTGAGTTGGGTGAGCAAGTTGGAATTCTATAGATTGCTGATGAAATTCACCCAACGACATTTTTAATTTTGGGATATAAAAAATTGGCCAAAAAGGCATACCCTCACTGCGCAATGACTGTGGTTGCTGGAGTATTTCTCCCTTTAGGACTCCGTCAAAATATTTTACAGGTGAGTTGTGTTTGGAGACGGCAAGGACAGTCCGAAACTGAGCACCACGTTTACCGTTTGGGACATCTTTCATTCGCAGTAGGCAATATTCGATAATTTCCTCGTCGGTCATTTTGTATCCTTTCCATCTCCTGACCTTGATGCCTGGCTCGCCACCAAGGGCGTCAATTTCTATACCTGTATCGTCGGCGATTACGATTGAATCAGTCGGTAAGTATTTGGAGTATCCCTCGGCTTTCAATTTGGCATTTTCTTCTAAACTAGTTCCCACTTCGTCAATATCTACATTGATGTTGTAGTCTGCGAGGCTTTGGAGCTTAAGATTGTGATGGGCAAAAATATTTTGCACCATCGCTAGTTTGCCTGGATTGGTGGTGGCATAAACTATAGCATTAGGCATGAGTTAATTGTACGCTACGTCTTTTGTTGCGGAAGATTAGCCAGTATAGATAAATGACGGGAAGTGAAACTATGGTCAGAATTATAAGTGCTTGAGCAGGTCCAAATTTGTCCGCTAGACTACCGAGGAGAATACTCATAATTGCAAATCCGACACTACCTCCCAATGAGTTGAGTGAACCCATAGTGGCACGTTGATGATCACTAAATTCCTTTTGCATGAGTGTCGTTTCTGCTACTGAATCAGCTCCATATAGAAGAGATGTAAGCGATAATATAATTGGAGAAAAAATACTAGGGAATCCGTAGGCTATAAAACTTGCTATCTTAGCTGACACACTATCAAAGAATAGAATAGTCTCTGCTTTAAATTTGCGAATTATTTTGCCACTAAAATAAAAACTGAGTGAAGCGCCAAAACTAGGTAACATTTTGGATATACCGATTGCCCATAGTGGCCAAACGGTCGCCGTAAAAGCTGATGAAAATTCCCACTTCATTTCACTCACAGAATAACTAAGCATCGAGGCCAAACTAAGTAAGCGCAACTTTTTGTTGTGAATAAACAATTCTAATGCTTCCTTAATATGAGCATAAATATTTGCATCATTCTTCTTATGAGATAGCGGATCTATAAATAAATAGCTTATATATAACATAATGAATTGTGAAATCAGGGATAGCCACATTAGATAAACAAACGAAAAATTTGCCACAATACCACCAATCAATGCTGCTATACCCATTGAGAGCTGTTCTGTTGAGCTGATTTTACCTTTACAATCATCGAAATCATTTTCTTTTTGTGAATCGGCAAGCGTGTCATAAAGGAAGGCGTCGTTATTGCCACTGTAAAACGCGCGGGAGAGACCCTCTAAGATAGCTCCGGCCACTAGCCACCAGTAAGAGAGACCGACTGCGTAGAGAATAAAAGCAATGACTCGCGCCCAGGAGCCAAGGATAATAGTGCCCCTGCGCCCGACCCGATCAGACCAGATACCAGTAGGTACTTCAAAAATGGCGGATGCAAGCATGGTGATGCCAAAGACTGAGGCTCCAAGGGCGTAAGAACCATACACTCTAGAGAAATAAATGATGGCGAGGGGCGCGAATAAACTAAATCCGATCAGGAAGTTGAAGATTTTGAGCAAACGAATATTTTTCTTGTACATGGGGGAAATTATACGCTTTACTTGTTGGCGAGATAGAGTTCAAAGAATTTGAGAGCGGCGATTGTCAAACTATCTTTGACTTCGCCACTCTTTATCATTTGATTGAGTTCTTCGTGCGTGACTTTTTTGATTTGCATGCCCTTCTCAGCGGTTTCAAGATTTTGTTTCCCCTGAGATAACTCGGTGGCCAGGAAAAAATGAATAATCTGAGTATGATGGCCTGGACCGAGGTGAAACTCTCCTATTTTCTCGATTTTTCCGGCGAGTAATCCTGCCTCCTCTTCTAGTTCGGCCCTAGCAGTACTCTCCATATTTTCATGTTCAAAATGGCCAGCAGGGAACTCCCAAGAAAAGTAGTCAACCGGATAGCGATATTGTCCGACTATGGTAAAGTATTGACCGTCCCAGGGGATAATACTGGCACCAGGTTTTTTATGCACGATGCCAAACATCACGTGGTCGTCGTAATCGGTAACAACTTCATCCTCTGTAACCGTCATATAGCGGTTTTTATACTTTTCGGTGGAGCTGATTTTTTGCCAGGTCATTGTGTGACCTTTACTGCTTTGATGGCTAGGAAAAGAGGGAACTCGGAGCGGGCGCGATTTTCACCTTTGGCGGACTTGCCTACACTAACTTTGTCCGATGTCCATTCCTCGATATCAGAGATCATCATCCCTGCTGCTTTTATGGCCTGCGCGTAATATTCGAGCGGCTCATGATAAGTCCAAGTGACTGGCGAATCAGACAGCCCAGGATGAGCATTGATCGGGATTTCGAGGGGGGAGAGATAACGATTGATACGGCGATATTCTAGTTTTTGTGCCTCATCCTTCCCCCAGCTACTTTGGCGGGGGATACGGAAACAAGGATGGTTGATTACCATAACGAAATCCCCTTTTTCTTTAAGTGATTGAGATATATTTGAGATTGCGCCAGCTCCATCTTTCATGTTTTGAATGGCGAGGATGCTAACTGCATGATCAAATGAGCCCGATGGCACGGGGATACCTTTGGTAGCATCCGCGACAAAATATATCTGCTTTGCATTTTTTGTGATTTTTTTGGCTTCTAAAACTAATTCTTTGGAGATATCAATCCCCGTATAGTCTACGTTGTGAGGCAAACTCCTAGCATATACACCCTGCCCACAACCGATGTCGAGGACAGACTCGCCCCCTTTGGGATCAAGAAGTTTTTTGAGACCCGGGAGGATCACGTGCTCATGGAAATAGTGACCACCTTCACCCACGATGCCGGAATACCATTTGGCGACCGGTGACCAGGAAGTATTTTTGGACATGGGCTTAAACATTTGAAACACTCCTATTTCTAATTAACGTACTATACATGAGCAAATCTTCTGCTTGGCGATTATCATTTCGAGAAAGGCACTGCCTAATCTGTTGAAGGATGTCTTTGTTCCTAAAATCTTTTAACTCGGCAATCCATCGCTCTGATTCTGTGATGAAACGTTCGGCCATTTTATGTGATCCCCGATACCTCCCAAGAGAGGCTCGCAGCAAATCCATAGAAAGTGATTCGAGGATAATTTTTTGATTATTTGTCATATATTTCCTGGAAAAAGTATTTTGATAACTCTTCATACTTTTGCCGAATGGTCTCATTTTGAATTTCGTTACTGGTATTGTTATCGTTAGGGCGAATGTTAATGAAAGAATTGAAATCGACTGTTTTACTCTCTAGGTCGATGCCACCTCCCCAAATATTTGCCTGCTTATATCCTTGTTTAAGAAGAATTTCTTCTCCTTCAAAGTGGCGGTCCATGCCTGCAATACAAATCTTTGAGTCAATATCTATAACAGTCTTGATGTAAACATCAAATTGTTCTCGCAGATCGTGGATTTGTTTTGCAGTAAAAGGTATTGTTGACGTAAGGATCATGAGGTTATTTTACACCACCATCTTCATCATCCTTGGATTTATCCCTGAGGGAGATGATTTTTTGCCATGGTTTTTTGCGATCGATGACGAGTCTCCAGCCTAGGAGCTCCAGACCGATTGGGATGACCCAAACTCCTGGCAGAATGGGAAGGATTAGTCCCAGGATGCCAAAGATGATGAGGAATATCCCGAATGCTCTTTTGAGATTCTTTTTGACTTCTTGTTCCATATCTCAAGTTTAACACGGTTTACTTTAGGAAATTAGGCTCTGTGCTCTTTGGCGCCGATCAATCCGCATTTTTTGTACTTGAGGCCAGAGCCGCAGGGGCATGGATCATTGCGACCTATGCGGACCTTGGCATCTTCTACTTTCCCCTCTGGTTTGATCACATCATTCCTTCGACTGCGCTCAGGACCAACGCCTTCGACTTCGGCTTTGCGAAGTACTACTTTTGGTTGAGGTGCAGGTTGAGCAACCGGATTTAGACGATAAATCTTCTTTACAACTTCACTTTCTACTGAGCCTATTAGCCTCTCGAACATTGCGTATGACTCTTTTTGGTATTCGACCAGTGGGTCGCGCTGGGCGTAGCCACGCAGCCCGATACCGTCACGGAGTGACTCCATATTGTCCAAGTGGTCCATCCATTTTTCATCTAGTGTGGTGAGATAGACATATTTTTCGATTTCGCGCGTCACTGGCTCACCAATCGATTTTTCCCGTGCACCATAGGTATCGCGGGCGATATCTTTAAGTGACTTTATGATTGTTTCTGGGGATTTGGTTTTACCAAGCTCTTTAACAAGATGTGATTGTGAAGCATCGTCAAATGGGATGATGGTGATAAACTCTTTGACAATCGCATCAATTTCTTTGGCTGACAATCCTTCGGTGAGGCGAGAGTTTACGAGGAGTTCTACTTCCTCGTTGATCAGATCCATGATCCGTGTGCGTAAACTAGTTGGATTTGTTTCGGCATCATCCAGTAGTTTGTTGCGTAGCTGATAAATGACTTGGCGATGTTTGTTCATGACGTCGTCATAGTCCACGACGCGTTTACGCATGTCAAAATAGAATCCCTCTACTTTGACCTGGGCTGATTCTAGGGCTTTACTCACCATAGAGTGTTCGATAGCCTCATCCTCCGGGATTTTGAGCATGGTCATAATGTTTGCGATTTTGTCACCACCAAAGATGCGCATGAGATCATCTTCAAGGCTCACATAAAAACGCGAGCTACCTGGGTCACCTTGGCGCCCAGAGCGACCACGGAGCTGATTGTCGATACGACGACTATCATGACGTTCAGTACCTATGACATGGAGACCACCGGCTGCCAAGACTTTTTCGTGAGCGAGTGCCCAGTCTTTTTTATCCATGGTATTTTTGTCACCGCCTAGGACGATATCGACTCCGCGCCCGGCAATGTTGGTAGCGACAGTGATGCCACCAAATTTACCAGCATTTGCGATAATCGAAGCTTCTTCGGTATGGTTTTTGGCGTTTAAGACATTGTGGGGGAGATTTTTACGTTTTAAATATTTAGAAATAATTTGGTTGTTGTCGATGCTTTTGGTGCCTATCAAAACTGGCTGACCGTTGGCGTGCAATTTTTCAATTTCTTTTACGATAGCTGCGTATTTGGCGCGGGTTGTTTTGTAGATATAGTCGGGGTGGTCGATGCGAGCGATATTACGATGAGTAGGAATCACCGCCACGTCGAGATTGTAAATCTTTTTAAACTCTTCCCCTTCGGTACTAGCCGTACCGGTCATGCCTGAGAGGTGCTCGTACATACGAAAATAGTTTTGCAGAGAGATGGTGGCTAGCGTACGCGACTCTTGCTGGACATTTACACCCTCTTTGGCTTCGATCGCCTGGTGGAGTCCGTCGGAGTAACGCCGACCATACATCATACGACCCGTGTGTTCATCCACTATGATCACCTCGCCGTCTTTGACGACATAGTCGCGGTCACGCTCGAAAAGGGTCGCGGCTTTGAGGGCTTGCTCTACATGGTGGACAGACTCGTAGCTTTCTTCGTAGAGATTTTTGACGCCCAGGCGTTGTTCGAGACGACGAATACCATAATCAGTGAGGGTCGCGGTTTTGAGTTTTTCGTCCACGTCGTAATCGGTGCCTTTGGCCAGGGTCGTGACCATGTGGGCATATTCTGGATATTTGGTGGTAGAGCCGGAGTCGGGGGCGGAGATGATCAGGGGAGTACGAGCCTCGTCGATCAAAATAGAGTCGACCTCATCGACGATCGCATAGTAGTGACCTCGCTGGACTTTGTCAGAAAGGCGATGCACCATGTTGTCTCGCAAATAGTCAAAACCAAATTCGTTGTTGGTGCCATAAGTGATGTCGGCCAGGTAACTTTCCTGACGAGGCACACGCCGGAAGTGTTTGAGCCGCTCATCATCTTCCCCCACTTCTGTGTGTTTGAGATCCAAGATGCCCCCAGGTTGATCACCCATACCGGAGTAGATCACACCGACGGAGAGCCCAAGGAGTAAGTGGGCGCGGCCATACCACCCAGCATCACGACGGGCTAGGTAATCGTTGACCGTGACGATATGGACGCCTTTGCCTGACAATGCTCGGACATATGAAGCCAAGGTGGCAGAGAGAGTCTTGCCTTCGCCGGTTTTTTGCTCGGCAATGCGGCCATGATAGAGCGAGAGGGCGGCTAGGAGCTGGACATCGTAGGCTCGCTCGCCAGTCACCCGGCGGATGGATTCGCGGATAGTGGCGAGGGCTTCTGGCAAGATATCATCGAGTGACTCGTCTGCCTCTAAACGTTTTTTGAACTCGGCGGTTTTGCCAGGCAATTCTTTGTCTTTGAGCTTTTTGATAGAGTCTTCAAACGCATTGACTTCTGCCACAATAGGCGCAAATTTGGCTAGTTGTTTGGCGTTGCCATCAAATAGTTTGGACAAGAAATTTAGCATGAGAGAATTGTAGCATAGAGATCACGATTGGCCTGGTCGTAATTACTCGAGTCGTAGAGGAAGGTTTGCCAGCCCAGGGCGCGGGCTGGGACTAGGTTTTTCTCGCGATTGTCGATAAAGAGAATTTCTGCTGCTGGGACATCCGATTTTGCTTGGGCGACTTGATAAATTGTTGGTGATGGCTTACGTGCCCCTACCTCCGTACTATCAATAATTACATCCCACGAGACAGGGGGTAAAATTTTCTTATCAAAGATTTGCTTGAGCATGCCAGGATATTGATCGGTGAGCAAACCGAGCTTCATAGAGTGCTTAAGTTGGGTCACGATCGGCCAGAGATCGGGATTGGAGTCAAAGTGATCTATAAAATATCTACGCATGGAAAACCCTTCGGGGAGTGTCAGGCCAAATTGTGCGGCAATTTGCGGAAGAATAGTATCTTCGTGGGTACCCAAGCAAAACTGGGTATCGTACTCGTGATAGAGCTGGTCGAACTCTTCTCTCCGCGGGTTTGGTATCCCCATCACATCCATCATGGACTCCCATTTAGGTGAATCAGAAAAATCCTGGATTGCGACCCCGCCGACATCAAAATAGACAAAAGAGATTTTGGACATGACAAGAATTGTACTACATAGAAATTGATATACTATTTACATGAAACAGCAGTTTAGAGTTGTTTACTATTCAGATGTTGGTGGAGATAAAC
>JBAQEX010000018.1:0-8886 GCA_049286965.1 Microgenomates group bacterium
GTTATGATCAAATACTGAGGGCTTATTTTAATTTTGATGAATATAGGGACCAAAGCGGGGTGACAATCAAGGTAAACAATAGCAATAGTATAGGGCAGGGTAGCATAATCTGGTCGGGGAGTTTGGAGGATTATGTGAAGCGGATATATGAAATACCAGGTAGCTGGCCAGGGGCCGCGCTAGAGTCCCAGGCGATTGCCGCTAGGTCCTATGCCCTGGCCGTCACAAACAACGGCGAACAATCAATTTGCGCCGATCAACATTGCCAAGTGTTTAAAACTGATCCTAAAGGAGGGGACTGGGAAGGAGCCGTTTCGCGCACTAGTGGCAAAGTGATGATCTCGGGCGGGAAAGCGATTACGGCGTGGTATGCCTCGACTGCTGGGGGATATACATTTACAAATAATGATATTTGGGGAGGATCGCAGAGACCATGGACTAAACGAGTTAGAGATACAAATGGAGATATTGCCAGCTGGGGAGATTTGCTTAACAAAGCGTATGACAAAGACTCTCCTTGTATGTATAGTGCCCAAGGATGGAGGTCTGAATATGCCAAATCGGCATGGCTCAAGTCTAGTGAGGTGGCAGATATTGTAAATGTGTTGATGTTAGCAAAGAAAGATAGCTCGATCCAAAAACATCTGTCGCAGCTCGATAAACCAAATCCTGACGGAGTAGATACTTGGAGTATGGACAAAGTGCAGTCGGAACTAAGGAGCAGGGGCGGGAATCCGTACGGGAGCGTCTCTTCGGTGAGTGTGTCGGCTGATTTTGGGGTAGGCAAGGTGACGAGCGTAAATGTATCGGGTGACGCTGGGGGTCAAACATTTTCGGCAAATGAATTTATTGATTATTTTAACCTGAGAGCGCCAGCCAATATCCAAATAGTTGGGCCACTGTTTAACATTGAGAAAAAATAGAATATTTAAAAACTGTCGGACCCAAATTTTATCTCCCGGTACAGGCAGCTTCGCGCCTGTAATGTCCGTAAAATTTGATCCGTCAATTTTTCTAGAGGAACACATAGATCATTGTGATAACATATAGTTATGGCAGATATATATAGCGCAAAAGAGAAGGTTGTAGGTAATTTATCGATGGGGGCAATCCATAAGTTGATAGAGAAGACGGGCAGTGATAATTTGCTGACGAGCTATGTCACGTTGCCCAATCGGATTTGCTTTGAGACACAGGACGATCAAGAGCAGGTGATTTTGTTTTTGCGCCAGCACCCGATAGTGAATTTGAAATGGATCATCATAGTGGCCCTCATGATCTCTTTGCCTTCTATCTTTAGCTTTTTCCCGCCATATGCTGGGCTCCCAGTTAATTATCAATTTGTGATTACGGCTGGGTGGTACATGTTTGTGTTTGGATACGCCCTAGCCAAGTTTATGGGGTGGTTTTTTAATATTTATATCCTGACTGATGAACGAGTAGTGGACGTAGACTTTCAGAACATATTTTTTAGACGGATATCGACTGCAAAGATAGAAGAAATCCAAGATGTAAACATCCAGTCATCGGGTGCATTTGAGACTTTTTTTGGATACGGCAGTTTGTTTATTCAGACTGCAGCTGAAGTATCGCAGTTTGAGTTTTTGTATGTGCCTAGGCCCGACAAAGTAGGGAAGATCATAAACCAACTGATTGACCTAGAAGAACAAGAAAAAATCGATGGGAGAGTCAAATAATATGGATCCAATTACCATACTCCAGTCAATTACAATTTTGAGTATTACCAAAGTGATGATTGTGGTATTGCTCCTAGTATATGTTGTATTTGCGCTACTGATGATGAGGCAAATTACGGCCATGACTAAAGCAGTGACCATGAAAGATGATTACATTATCCGCATATTGGGGGTACTCAACTTTGTGTTTGCGGTTTTGGTTTTCCTGATAGCCCTCTTCATATTGTAGATATGATTAAACTGCTCAACAAAAACATCGTGGGATCCTCAAAACGAGACCTATGGGTTCAGGCGCAGCACAATGATTACAACGAGGATCACAAATTGCTTTTGGTTTTGCAGTTGAAGTGTAGTGAGCCAGATTCGATGGTGGATCTCTCGGCTCTGGGGTCTGAAATCTTGTTGAACATCGAGCAGAAGGCAAGATATGTGGGGGATGATAAAGGACTTGTCCAGATAATTGATGAGGCGACGATTGGATTGTCGGGAGGAGTAAGTTTTGAGTATATGGTAGCCATAACCCAAGCCAATATGATTTTTTTGTGCGGGAAAGGTGGGGTGGGAGCCTATTTGTCGAGAGGAGGGAAGGTAGCCAAACTGGGAACTAGCTGGGAAGGCGGCGCCACAATCAAGGGCTATTTGGCCGATGGGGACAGAGTACTGTTGGCGACAGACAAATTAGAGACGGCAGTGGGACATGACAATCTCAAGATGATTTTGAGTGAAGATAGTGACCCGGGAGAAGCGATTGCACCACTAATCCACAAAACTGGTGATGCTAGTGGGATAGCGGGGATAGTTTCGATTGTCAGTGATGAAAAAGCGGTCAGTAAGGGAATCCCGTTTAAAATCTCCCTGAGGAACGAAGAGCCAAGAAGATTGAATATGTGGGTGGGAGCGCTGCTACTAGCCCTATTGTCGATCATGGTAGGGGTAGGGATGGTGAGAAGGGTAAAAGTAATTGCAGAGAAAGATTATCAGACTGTAAATAGTGGTGTTGAAGCCAAGATCGCCGAAACCTTGTCAATCGGTGACTTGAACCCAGAGAGAGCAAGAACACTCTTATCTGAGGCTAGGCAGGAAGTTGAGTCTTACCTGGCACTCAAGCCAAAAGATGAATACAGAGCAAGGGCTACTAAGCTGGTTTCGGCAATAGATAAAGCCGAGGAACAGGCGTTTAAGAAGAATGATATTGTTCTAAATACAGTAGTAGAGTTGAGAGTGCTCGTGGATGAGCTAAAATCTCTAAAAATGAAGAGCGATGGGAAGGGGAATCTGGTGTTTATCGATCAAGCTGCACCTAGAATTGTTTCGATGAATATAGGGGATAGGTCTAGGGTGATAACTAAATCCGAAAATATAGATAAATATCTTGACGTCGCGGTGAGTGACACAAAGTATTATGTTCTAACTCCCAAGTCGGTGGATGAAATAAATGTCAAGAAAAATGATACAAAGGCGGCGATTGAGGCCGACGAGTTTTGGGTAGAGCCAGCCTTGATTGGACTATTTGCGGGGAATTTATATATCTTTGATAAGAGCCAAAACGAAATTTGGAAATATCCAACGCTTGGTGATACTTTTGGTGGTCGTAGACGATGGCTGGCGGCTGGGATAACCCCAGACCTGTCCAAGGTGGTAGATATGAAGGTCGCGGGCGATATCTGGCTCCTGACATCAAGTGGGAAACTGGAGAGATATAGCAGGGGGGCGCCCGTAAAGTTTAGCATGGATGGCTTCCCCGCAAAAGGAGACGATAAAAAATTATCAGACCCAAGTGCTTTGTGGGTGAGTGAGAGTTTGATCTACGTGCTAGAAAACGGGGCTTCGAGGATAACTGTATTTGGCGATGATGGGCTATACAAATCGCAATATGTGAACTCAGAATTTGCTAAAGCTAGCGATCTGGTGGTGGTGGATGATAAAGCCTACGTGATGATTGACAATGTGGTAAAAGAGTTTGGGCTTTAAGACTGATTGGATGCTTGTCGGACCGAAATTTTATCTCCCGGTACAGGCAGCTTTCGCGCCTGTAATGTCCGTAAAATTTGATCCGCCAACCATCTTAGGTTTACACTGCACAAAAACAATCTGAAGTAGATTTAGCTCTACTCTAGGGTAGAATACACATATGATAGTAAATAAATGGGCGAGGAGCGAGTACAGCATCTCTGACACCTACGTGGCGGGGGTGATGCTCACGGGGGCGGAGGTGAAGAGTTTGAGAGAAGAGCGGGGGAGTTTGCGCGAGGGATTTGCAAAGCTGATAAACGGAGAATTGTTTTTGATTGGGGCAGATATTCCTAAGTATAGTCACTACTCGGGGAAAGAATATGATGCAAAAAGGAGCAGGAAACTGCTGCTGAAGCAAAGCGAGATGTTAAAAATTCAGAAACAAATAGAGGGAAAAAATCTGACCTTGATCCCGCTAAAGTTATTTTTTAAGGGGAGATGGGCCAAGTGCGAGATAGGAGTGGGGAAGGGAAAGAGAGAGTGGGAGAAGAGGGCTGACTTGAAAGCGCGAGACATCAAGCGCGATCTGGCCAAGGCCGTGAAGAATACGGTTTAGCCCCTCGACTACGCTCAGGGTTATAATGTGGAGACGGAGGGCAATGAGCCCTCGTCCGCGTACCGTCTTTAACACCATCTACATACATAGATAAATTTATTGTTTAACCTCTTTTTACTTAGGTAATTATCAGACCAAGAGTAAAACGAGGGTCGCCGTTTATATGGGTATATGTGGCGGGCATATACTTACGGCTCATGTGTGTTTCCGCCTACTATGTCCCCATGAGCGAGTAAATAGTTAGACGTCAGAATGATTAAGCAAGAGCTAAATCAGCTGAACCAAAGGAGGGATTGTCAAACAAAGCAAGAACTTTGTTTCCAATACTCTTTAGTGTGGTCATAAAATTGACACTTGTTTTTTGACGCTGTTTTACGACTCATCTCGTCAAAGTCGGTATGCAGATGTTAAGGAGCTGGTATACGTCAAAGCAAGACGTCCCCAATGCATCAAAATATATCATAGAATCGGGCTAAATGCAACTTTGTTGAGAGGAAATCTTGCCTACCGTTTTTTGTAAAACACGGAATAAACGCCCAGCGGCGTTTTTCCTCGTGCGCATATGGGCGACCCCTCGACAAGCTAGGGGACTGGCTCGCCCAAGATTTGCGCAATGGTTTTCAAAAAAGATAGCCAAAATTTCCTCAAAATATGCTAGCTTTGATGTATGAGCATAGTAGATTGGATATTTCCAAAGATGTGCATTGGGTGCGGGAGAGAGGATGGATATATTTGTGGAGAGTGCCAGAAGCAATTGATCAAACCAGAGCCGACTTGTCCGATGTGCTGCAAGCCAAGTATAGATGGTTGGACTCATCCTAGGTGTAGAGCTGTAGATGGAATTGATAGATTGATCGTAGGACTGACTTACAAGGGCTTGGTACAGAATTGTCTGAAAAAAGTAAAGTATAAAAGTGATTGGGATATAGTGGGTGGTCTATACGCCTTATGTAATTTTGAGGGAATCGAGAATTGTGTGGTAACTAGTGTGCCCATGTGGAGGGCGAAAGAAAGAGAGCGAGGATTTAACCAGGCCGAAATACTGGCTGAGCATGTGGTGAAGAGCCTTCCGGGAGTCTCCCGGAAGGTAGATATGCTGGAACGGGTGAGGGAGACGAAGCCGATGTTTGGACTGACCCGAAAAGCGAGAAGCGAAAATATCGCGGACGCTTTTAGAATAATCAATAATCAAATTTCAATAATCAAACAACAGAAAGTAATTTTAGTGGATGATGTGTGGACGACGGGATCTACCATGCGAGAGTGCGCAAAAATGCTCAAACAAAGTGGAGTGAGGGAAATCTGGGCGCTAGCGCTAGCTAGGTGATTATTGACCGTCGCCGTATTGCTTTTGCAGTTCCTCGAGCTTGGACATATCAAACTTACCTTCTGAGTCAGTAGTGCCAAAAGACTTCATCATCTCTGAGGGATCGATGAAATTGACATCGGCTGGGGGGATGAAGGCAGAATTGTCGATGTTGCTAGGCTTGCAGTTGATCGAGTAACCGTCATTTTTGAGTTTTTCGTAGTCATCTTTGCTCTTAAATTTAGGAGTATTTTGCTCTGGGATAGCACTGGAATTTGGGAGGGGTGAGGTCAGTAGATTGATCTTGCTGCCTTGCTTTTGGCCATCGGTCCACATATAGAAATATTTCTCGTCGTTGATGATGTGTGAGAGGACAGTCTTGTTTTCGATGATGTTGGAGAGATTGATGTACATTTTTTTGCCTTTGATAAAGTAATCCATTTTGTCGGTGGCATTGGTCATGGTGCACTGGGTGGGTTTGCCTGACTCGATGGCACGCGCGAATTCTTCGGCTTCATTAGTAGTCTGAGAGACCGTTTGTGATTTTGGGGTGGGAGATGTTTTCTTGTTTTGCATGGCGTAGGCTCCGCCTGCTAGGAGTAATAATACGATCGCACCAATGATGATATTTTTGTTCATAAATTCCCCCCAACTCGTAATTATAGTTAGATCATAACATTTTTGAAAAGGGGCGAAAACTTTATGCAAAACTTGAACCTGTCTTACATGCTTTAATCAGGTTTCTTGTCGAACGTTGGATCGCTAAGTATTTTTGATATATTTCCCCGAACACTTTTCAGTTGCTGAGTGCTTATTTCTTCGTAACCACCTTGACTGGTAACAAATTCATAAACTCTCTCGAGTATTTCATTGTCTTCTGGAGTAACGACGTCTTCGTCTTCGTAGTACGCATCAATAAACTTTCGTCTGTCTGACTCTGTGTCGATTACACCGGGAATGGTAGATCCTGAATCAGATAATTGATCCCTGAGTTCTCCAAAAAAACTCCATGCTTTTCCAAGAGTTGGATTTTCAGCTTCAACGTTAGCTAAATATACTTCAATCGCGCGCATTGCACCGCCAATAGAACTGTCGTATTTACTTCCTGGCTGTCGAATTTTATCTGCGAGTCCACCAAGTAAATTACTGCTGGGATCTGATCCTACCAGCCAAATTTCATCATCGCCCATATTATTTATATTACTATGTATTTATAGATATTTATAAGTTACTCAAGGACTTTTATAATTTATTTGTAATTGCGGAGACGGTGGGATTCGAACCCACGAGTCTATTTCTAGACAGCGGTTTAGCGAACCGCCCGAGTACCATTGTCGCACGTCTCCTCTACTCTGGAAATTATAACATTGAAGCGGGAGGTGTGGGATTCGAACCCACGGCCCGATTACTCGGACGATGGTTTAGTAAACCATTCCAGTGTGACCGCTGTGGCAACCTCCCCCAGATCAAATGATTATATCATTGAAATTTTCTGAGTAGTCGCTTGTTAGAGCTTCCAATAATCTCCATATATCTATAGACGTTTTTTTCTGAGGCAACCCAAACTTGATTATTCCCGACATATGAAGGGCTTAAGTTGTAACTTGAAAGCACCTCATGGGCGAAATGCCGTAAAGGTTGAGAAAGATTTGAGAAACAAATTTTGAGATAAGAGTATGACTTGCCGTTGATTGTGTATGTATTACGAAAAACGCCCCCATCAGTATCCATCATTCCTCGGAGACACCAACGTGAGAGCTTGTGATCAGATTTAATCCAATCTGGTACGTCAACTTGTTGTTTCACTTTGTCGCCGACCTTCATTCCAAGCTTAAGAAGTTCGGAAATGAAATTTACGCCTGATATCAGTAAAACAGTAGCCTTAATAGGATATCTTGACGAAACAGTAGGAGAATATTGGAAAAGTTTGCAAATTAGCTTATCAACATACTTTATGTAGTCACTATCAGCTACTGAATTAAGCGTGATGCTGAGTTGGAGATTTTGTATACCTCCATCTCCTAGGAGAATTCCAATAAACTCTGCTAGATGATGATTATTGTGATCTGGAAAGATAAAATCTCTCGGAATAGGACACCCTAGTTTACGATAGTAATCAGGATTATCGTGACGGTTAACCTGCGAGTTGTGGCCACCCTTGATTCGATCTTCTGGAGATAGTGTACAACCGTATTTTTGTTGCCGAATATGCCCAGCTTTTGATGATCCCCAAGTGTCTATTTTTGTTTCGATAATGGAGGGAAGGGGTAGATAGGCGAACTTGGATAGTTTGACTAGTTTTTCTAAATTAGGCAATAGTTGCTCCCGACGCCAATCATTGAGAGTATGACGATTAACGCCAATTACACTGGCGAGCTGAGGAAGTGACATACCCATTTTTGTTTTACAGAGCGAAAGATATTGATCTATCTGGCCTTTTACAAATACAACTCGAGTCATACTTTAATACTAATAATACCCGAATAAAATGTCAAGTAATATACAATACACTCATGCAAAATTCGAAAGTAGGCAAATACAATATCTGGTACGAAAACTCGGATGAGTTTTATGAGCTTAAAAAAGAAATATTTGGGGAGAATTGTTATTATTTGGAGCTTGAAAAAGAGAATCCAACAATAATTGATGCGGGCGCGCACATCGGACTGACCGTACTTTACTTTAAAATGTTGTTTCCTAAAGCCAGAATTATTGCATTTGAACCTATCCCTGCAAATTTTGAGCTGTTGCAGAAAAATATCGAGGAGAATCAACTGGAAAATGTAGAGATATACCAGGCTGTGATTGCGCCAAAGTCCGGGATATTGAGAATCCATGAGCCAATAGGAGAGAGCGCGTGGAAGTCGGGGGCTGGGATAATACCTAAGGGGTGGAGAGGTATTCAGACCAATAAAGAAATAAAAGTGGAGGCCATCGGGATAAGTGAAATACTGCGAGAGCAAATCGATTTATTTAAAATGGATATTGAGGGGATGGAGTATGAAGTAATTAGAAATATGGGTGATAAGATGCGAATGATAAAAAATCTGATGATAGAGGTACATCCAAGGAAAGACCATAGGATTGATGAGATTAAGAAGATTTTGAGCCAGAATGGTTACAAATTTGAAGTGAGGGAAGACCCCAGTTCGATGGGGAGAGGGCTAACAAAAATTATTGCCGTGTTAAAGTAGAGCTGTTACAAGTTAATAGGCAAAGGAGGTGCAGACATGAAGTGGCAAATGTTATTTGATAAAGTAGAAAAGAATGGAGATATTAAGAAAAAGATCGAGAAAAAATTGTCTGGGCTGGAG
>JBAQEX010000019.1:0-4720 GCA_049286965.1 Microgenomates group bacterium
CAAATAGGGTGGAACCACGTCGCAGACGTCCCTTGGGGAATATGTACGTGGTTTTTTCGTATACTCTGGGAAAGCCAAAATAAAAATAAATACGATCCCTCACACACATATACTCAGTGTGAGTGGATATAATGAACTGGAGATTAAAATGAAACATACTAACTTAAAAGTCGACAAATTCGAAGGCGCGCTCAACCATGCTGAGCACGAAGAAGAAGTGCTCAAATATTGGGATGACGTTCATGCATTTGAACGCTCTGTCTCCGAGCGCCCAGCAAACAAGCCCTACGTTTTCTACGACGGCCCCCCCTTTGCCACAGGCCTCCCTCACTACGGCCATCTCCTAGCTAGTACCGCCAAAGACGTCGTGCCACGCTACTGGACCATGCGCGGCTACCGTGTCGAGCGTACCTGGGGTTGGGACTGCCACGGGGTCCCAATTGAAAACATGATCGAGGGTGAACTAGGGTTAAAAGGTGGCAAAGTCGGCATCGAAGCGATGGGTGTAGGCAATTTCAACGCTGCCTGTCGCGCTAGTATCCTCCGCTATGACACTGAGTGGAAAAAATCCATCCGCCGTCTCGGTCGCTGGGTGGACATGGAGCACAGCTACAAGACGATGGACAAAAACTTTATGGAATCTGTTTGGTGGGCCTTCTCGCAGCTCTACCAAAAAGACTTGGTTTATCAGGGGCGTCGGGTGATCCTTTATTGTCCACGCTGTTCGACCCCACTCTCCAACTTTGAAATCGCCATGGACAATAGCTACAAAGATGTCGAGTCGCACTCGGTATATGTGAAGTTCAAAGTAGAGGGAACTCAAAATGAATATTTTGTCGCCTGGACCACCACCCCCTGGACCCTCCCTGGCAACGTCGGTCTCGCAGTACATCCCACAGCCGACTATGTGCAGGTTGAATCGGGTAGTGAGCTCCTCTGGTTTGCCAAAGATTTATCACCAAAAGATTTGAAAGTTGTCAAAACGGTCAAAGGCGAGAGCTTGGTGGGCAAAACATACGAGCCACTTTTTACCTATCTCCCTGTTTCAGGCTACAAAAAATCATTTGTGGTCTGTAGCGCCGATTTTGTCACCATGGATGATGGGACCGGCATCGTCCATACTGCCGCCATCTACGGCGAAGACGACTACCAGCTGGCAGTCAAAGAAGGGTTGCCTACTGTTCCCATGCTCGATGATCAGGGTAAATTTTTAGATTTTGTCACCCCCCTCGCGGGTCAGTATTATTTAAAAACTCAAGACTGGATCATAAATGATTTAATGGAACGTGGTCTAATGTTTAAATCTGAGATGACCACTCACTCCTATCCTTTCTGTTATCGCTGTGGCACCGCTCTTTTTTACAATGCCATTCCTGCCTGGTTTATCAACATTCAAAAGCTTAAAGGCCAGATGGTCAAACAAAACGAAGATATTGCTTGGTATCCAGGGTTTCTCAAGCACGGTCGCTTTGGTAAGGGGCTAGAAACAGCCCCCGACTGGAATGTCTCGCGTTCTCGCTACTGGGGTACACCTATGCCTATCTGGATAGGGGAGAAAACTGGCAAAATCCGCGTCATTGGGAGCATTGAGGAATTACGTCATTACTCCGTTACCTCCCTACCCGATCTCGCCGACATCCACCGTGAATTTATTGATGATATCGAGGCCTGGGTCGATGATGCCAAAACCGAAAAAGGACACAGGATCAAAGACGTTTTTGATTGCTGGATCGAGTCGGGGAGCATGCCATTTGCCAGTGTCCATTACCCCTTTGACGGTAAGGAGGTTTTTGAGTCTCGCTATCCTGCCCAGTATATCGTCGAGTATATCGCCCAGACTCGCGCTTGGTTCTACACGCTGCACGTATTATCTACTGCGCTCTTTGGCAAACCATCTTTTGAAAATGCCGTCACAACCGGCACCATCCTAGCGCAAGATGGTACCAAAATGAGCAAAAGTAAAAAGAACTATCCCGATCCCAATATCTTGATCGACAAATACGGGGTCGACTCACTCCGGCTGTACCTCATGAGCTCAGTCGTGATGAAAGCCGACAATCTTAGTTTTTCCGAATCAGCCGTCGATGACATCCGCAAAAATGTCATGAATATCTGGTGGAATATATTTGCTTTCTATAAAATGACTGGCTCAAACTCCACCGATTTACCGCCTACAATTTCTAATGCCCTCGATAAATGGCTCTTATCCAAAATCGAAGGTTTGACCCAAACGGTCACCAAATATATGGATGCCTACGATGTAGTGTCTGCTAGCCGCCCCCTCATGGCTTTTGCCAAGGAGTTCTCTACCTGGTATCTCCGCTTATCTCGTGAACGCTTGCGCGACAGTAGTGAGAGTCAGGCAGTCTTTGGTTACGCGCTCCGTCGTTACTGTCTCCTCATGGCACCGTTTGCTCCATTTATGGCCGAGCGAATATATCAGAATCTCCCTAGCCCCATGGATAGCATCCACCTCGAACTATGGCCAGAATCAAATAAAGAATCAACTGACACTAAACTAGAAACAAACATGGAGCTAGTGCAAAAAATTGTTGAACTGGGACATGCTGCTCGGAAAGAATTGAATGTTCGCTTAAGGCAACCTTTGGCTTCTGCGACTGTAGATATTCCAAAACAACTTCCAGATGAACTACTAGAGATAATCAAGGATGAACTCAATCTAAAACAAGTTGTAATAGAGGAAAATGATGTTTTTGCAGTTTTTCTTGACGGGAAAATTACTCCAGAGCTAGAAGCCGAAGGGACCGCCCGCGACCTCATGCGCGACATCCAGGGTGCCAGGAAAAAGTTGGGTCTCTCACCCGCCGACAAAGTTAACGTAGAAATTCCATCTTGGCCAGAGTCGTGGACAGAGGAGATCAAAAAGAAAGTTAACGCAGTAAGTTTGACTGTAGGGGCGACCCTTGTGGTCGCCCGTGTGACCATATGAAAATCTGGTTCGGCGACACCTGGCTCACCCTCTCCTACATCTTATCTGGTATCTTGAGTCTCGTGGTCCTAACTAGTATTAGTCCGGATCACGTCCCACAGCAAGCCACCATGTTTGCAATTGGCTTGTTCATCATCATCTATCTAGGGTATCAGGACTCGGCTGTATATAAAACTTTTGCCCCGTTTGGTTATCTCTTGTCTATCATATTACTCGTAACTACATATTTCTTTGGTTCTTCGATCCGGGGATCGACTCGGTGGATAGAGATCGGTACTTTTCAGCTCCAAGCTGGAGAATTTGTCAAACCGCTCCTAGTATTGTCTTTTGCCTTTTTTCTCAAGTTATACCCTCCCAAAACACTCAAAAACATCCTGATCAATCTCCTTTTATTTGCTATCCCCACTTTCCTTATTTTCAAACAACCAGACCTAGGCACTGCCCTTGTGGTGAGCTCTATCTGGGTGGCCCAGCTGTTTGTTTCTGGATTCTCCTATTGGTTGATTGGTTGTATCCTTGCCATTTTTGCTTTTTTTGCCGAGTCACTGCCACGTTTTTTAAAAGACTATCAGCTCAAACGACTAGAGACTTTTATCGATCCCACGCGCGACCCACTGGGCTCTGGGTACAACGTCATCCAATCGATTATTGCGGTAGGGTCAGGGGGGATTTTGGGTAAAGGGCTAGGTCATGGTACCCAGTCCCATCTGCGATTCCTACCGGAGCGCCACACGGACTTTATTTTTGCTAGTCTGGCCGAAGAACTTGGGATCATTGGTAGTCTCTTGGTCCTATTTTGCCTGGGTAGTCTGTTGTATCGGCTCTTGAGCCTCGCGACCCATACCCGTAGCTCTAGCTCGCGTCTCATTTATCTGGGAGTTTTTAGCTATCTAGCATTCCAGACGTTTGTAAACATCGGGATGAATATTGGTCTTGCGCCTGTCACTGGCGTCACTTTGCCCCTTATTTCCTATGGCGGTAGTTCTATCCTCTCAATTGCTATTACCTTGGGCATCGTTGCATCTTGCGCCAAAGCCGATCAGACTCGTAGCTTGATAGAAATCAAGTAGTCAGCTATAATCACATCTTATGAAATACGCAGTCATTAAAACCGGTGGCAAACAATACAAAGTTACAGAAGGCCAGGTCATCGAAGTAGAGTTGCTAGGCGGTGATGGTAAGACTTTTGTTTTTGAAGAAGTTCTCCTTGTAGTTGACGGCGACAAAGTCGAGATCGGCATGCCCACAGTCGCAGGTATGAAAGTCTACGCCGACGTGATTGCCGATATCAAAGGTGACAAAATCGAAGTATTTAAATACAAATCCAAATCTCGCTATCGCAAGCACACAGGTCACAGACAGAAATATACTCAGCTCAAAATCACGGGTATCGGCGCCAAAGCTGAGCCAGCTGCCAAAAAACCTGTCTCTCCTAAAGCTAAAGCTGCTCCCAAGAAAGCTGTAACTAAAAAACCGGCTGCCAAGTAAGCTATACTATTTTCAATGTTTTACTTTTTTCTAGGCAACACGCCTGATCTTTCGCTCCTCGAGCTACGTTCTTTGTATCCCGGCAACTTCGATTTAATTACCAAAGATATTGCCAGTTACGACGCCGATCTCGATTTACCCTCACTTTCCAGGCTAGGCGGCACGACCAAAGTAGCCACGCAGCTCGCTGTAGTACCACCCAAACAGGTTATCTCTACTCTCGTTGAGCTCATCTCTCAGGAGTCATTGAAAAACATTGCCCTCACCGATTACGCGAGCCTC
>JBAQEX010000020.1:0-8414 GCA_049286965.1 Microgenomates group bacterium
GTGCTGTACTGACTACTGGTGTTCTGGGATTGTACTACGCTGAATCTAGGGTAAATTTAGTGCCATCGCAGATTTTAGCAGAAAGTAGGGAACGTATTTTTATGAAGGGTTTCCTGGCTTTTGCAAAAAAACCGGTATTTGGGTGGGGATGGGCACAGTATTCGCAAATATTTGCTCAGACCGACTGGCCTGTACACTATAGCGCTGAACCATACGTAGACCGAGCTCATTCTTCGATTTTAGAGGTGGCACTTGGGGGAGGAATTATCGCAGTGAGTATTTATTTATTTCTAATATCGAGTGCAATATACAAACTCGTGCTGAGTAAAGGAGAATTTGCAAAGATAGTTGGCGTGATGCTAGTCGTGTACCTAGTGCATAGTCAAACAAACGTGACGTCAGTCGCTGAGGAGCTGTTTATGTGGTATGCAATTGGAATTGCGATTACTCTAGACCGGGCTTGACTGGCTCGGTGCCGTAGATCAGATCGATCTTGCCAGATGATCTAGGAATCGTGATGCTACTTGGTCTTGGAGAAATACTTTGACGAGGTGTTTGTGGGGGGCAAGCGGAAGTACAAGTACTGATCGCCTCGGCATACCATTGTGTGACATTTTTACAAGCAGATTTATCACCGAGTCTATAAACCTTTTTGGTAGAGCCACAGCTGAAGGTAATGTTACTATAATTGCGAGCACCACATAAGTTGTTGTAAGAAATAGTCCTGACAGTTTCACATTCTCTAGGAGTAGAGATGACTTCTGAGCTCACGTTTACTTCGTTGATATCGACAGTTTGTGCTTTGAACAAACTATTCTGTTTGAGCATGTAGAGGTAAAAGATGCCAACTGCTAGGACGGAAACGGCAATGACTACTTTGAGTTGTGACTTACTCTTTTTGGAAGTAAATAAACCTTTGCTGATTGGATTTGTTTTTTTCATATTTGTCTCCTAGTAATATATATTTTATTTGACTATTAGTTTTGTGGATCAATATGTACTGGAGGTGGCGAGCAGTAAACTCGTCCTGGGAGTACTTTTTTGCAGGGCTTATTTTTTAAACATACTGGGAGAGGGATACAGGTGGGTGATGGGAGTGGTATTGTCTCTGTAACGATGTCGCTATCTACATAATTTGCTGTGCCGTGCATGATGCCATTCATCACATTATTGCTATCGTCTATCAAATTGCTATTCATATGGTATAGCGCAACTGTATTAGCATCTCTGGTAAATGGTTTTTTGGGAGGAGTAAACTTGGCTGTATATCTTGGTATACTAGAAATCCTAACCTCGTCAATAAGTCCCTTGAAATTATCCATTGGCTTGTTCCTATCTTTTGCCATGCCTATCGTCATAGCAGGAGATGTGTCGCACGACAACGTAGATAGAGGCACATTAATTGGAGTTTGTAGGAGGACGCCGTTTTCAAACAGCATTAATTTTTTCCCACTCCTGACGGCAGCTATGTGTTTCCAGGAATTAAACTTCTCGGGTAAAACTTTTCCGTACGTGGGAGATGAAAACATGTATTGTTTCCCGCACGATTCACCAAGTACGGAAAACTTATAAGTATAAGTAACTGTTATTGGATTTGGGAGGTATCCTTCTTGCTGAACGTACATCTTGATTGAATATAATGGGTTAACACCACCCGAGATAGAATAATCAGTGGTATTTTTCTCAAGTATTGTATATGTACGCGTGTCAACCTTAAATGGTCTTGGCTGAATTTCTGGTTTGATCCATGCCTCAATAGTAAAGTCTGATTTTAATATTTGATTCGCGTTGTTTGGTATTTCAACATACTCCTGAAAAACATCCCCCGTGTTTAATTTTATGGCTTTGCTGAAAGGAAAAGGAGATATTTCACTTACTTGGAGGATTGCGGCTTTTTTGGCTTTGGAGAGGCCAAACAAGAGCCCGCCCACAAGGATGATGACGAGATAGATATATTTGGGGAGAGATTTTTTGGCTATATTCTTCTTTTTGGGCATACTGTGTATTATTAAGAACTATTTACCACAAAATTTCAATGGCCAATATAGTTTTAGTTGTAAACTCTGGCTTGGATGATAGTCCAGCTGGCGTAATGATCTTTGAGTGAGACGTTCATGGCGCCTGGATAAACTGGGTCATTGATTTTAAAACTATCGCCGTCAACGGATCGCAACACCACCCAGTGATCTGAGTAGTGAGTCTTTGCTGGACCCCCATTGATCGATAGTCCAGCGATGATGATCTTGCCGGAATTTAAGGCGTCTCTGAGTTGCTGAATTGAAGGGTCAGTAAGACTGGTGACTGAGTGACCATTGGCACTGGGTCCTGGGTTGTTGAAGTTGGCACTAGATAAACTAAAATTCGACGAATTGATGGCAACATCGGATGGCAGAGATGAGCCACCAAAATGCGAGACAACCATTGCATACGAGGTGACTAGACAGCCGATCCGTGCGATAGTACATGAGCCTCCCCTGCAGTCGGTCGGGTCTCCGTTTACTAGAATACTGCCCCACTGACTATCTCTTTGGTTGTAGTATTTGCCCCAGGTGTCGGAGAGTTCCTGGTGCGGCAGCAAGGTAATGCCGACGGATTCAGCGTAACCCGCTAAAGAGTTGAGTTGGGCTTGGGCGCTGGACTTTAGCTGTTGAAAGCGAGCTTCGTCGTTTTTGGTATCTGCGAGCAATTTATTTTTGGCGGCGATTTGACTACTGAGGGCGGCTTTATCGATATCTAGCTTGGTTTTGAGGGCGATGATCTCTTTTTGTTTTGTGACTTTTTGCTCTTTTTGCGAACTAGCATCAAGTCGTGACTTTTCTAGGCTCAAAAGCAATAGCTGGTCATGATCGCGCATTTTTTTGTTGTACTGCATGCCGCGCAAAAGATCGCTGACCCCCGAAGTTTGGGCAATCAAATCGGTGTTGTAGGTGGTTTTGTGCATGTACGTTTGCCTGACGCGAGAAATAAAAACCTTTGTGAGATCGTCGAGGGACAAATCTAGACTGTTGATAGTGCCAGAGAGGTCGGAAATCTCGATGTTGAGCCGATCGAGCTGGACCGTGGTGCTACTGACTTTTGCTTGGGTGATTTTGATTTGAGTATTTAAATAGTCGATTGCGGAGGCAAGGGTTTGTTTTTGACCAGAAATGCTGCTGAGCTTGTCGTTGCAGTCGGCGATATAAGTCTTTAATGCGCCCTCGTCTCTCGGTACTTCCTCACCACAGACGGCAGCGTGGGTGGGAGAGGTGAAAAACTGGAATGCAAAAATCGCAAACAGCACCAATAGGGTCTGACCTGGTCTCCTGATTGTATTTTGAAGTCGACTAAACATCTTGGCTGATAGCCAGGATTTCCTTAGCAGGTCAGACCCTCGGGAAATCATCGGCCGTAACGCCGGGTCGCGATCAGACTAGCGAGCGCCCCAATCAAACTAGCTAGAAAAGCTTCGCCACCAAGGAGCGACAGCATGACCCAAATAGGAACTGGTAACAAAGCGATGTCTCCCAGGAAACTCATAATATTGGGGGTCAAATATAATAGACATAGAGTCGCCAATCCCCATCCAAGTACCGCGCCGGATAACCCATAAATCACTCCTTCTGTGACAAAGGGAGAGCGGATGTACCAAGAAGTAGCCCCAAGGAGTGAAAGTGTATTGATCTCGGTTTTTCTGGCGGTAAATTTGAGACCCAAAATAATGATGATAGTGGTAAGTGAGGCCAAGATGAGGAGAGTCGATAGCACAATCCCCGTAGTACGGATCCCACTCACCCATTTGCGTAGGGTATCGATCACGTCTTTTTGAAACACTACTTCCTCGACATAGTTTTGTTTTTGCATAATCCCTGCGATCGTCTCTAGGTCGGATGCATTTTTGGCTGATACTTCGAGACTGGCTGGCAAGATATCGGCGGTCACCATCTCGAGCAAGAGCGGATTGTCTGCATTTTGTTTCTTGTAAATTTCGAGCGCGTCGTCTTTAGAGATGTACTTGGTATTGTCGACTACGACTGTAGAGGTGATTGTAGATTTGAGCAATTCTACCTCTGATGAAAGCGCGTCGTCTTTGAAAAAGGCTGTGACCTGTGGCCGCGACTCAAAGTAAGTCAACATAGAATGAGCGCCAAGTACAACAAGCGCAAACACACTCACGATAAAAAAGGTAATTGTGGTCATAAAAATGGCGGCAAGAGATTGGTAGGGAGAGCGACGCATATGTTTGAGGACTGTGTTTTTTTGACTCATGTGGCCTCTCCTTCGGCAAGCTTAGTATCAGTCTTGTGATGATGAGCGTGTGAATCGTGGGCGAGTGATCCATGATCCAAGCGGATGCGGCGCAACTTTAAGTCTTTGACTAGCTCTAAATCATGGGTTGCCATGACCACGGTAGTGCCAGTTTCATTGATATCTTGGAGCAACTTGATGATCGACATACCTGTTTTGGCATCTAGATTACCTGTGGGCTCGTCGGCAAACAAAACTTTGGGCTGAGGAGCTAGGGCCCGGGCTATTGCGACCCGCTGTACTTCACCACCAGAGAGCTGCTTGGGGAAGTAATCTTCTTTGCCCGATAGCCCTGTCAACTCTAGGAGTTCTTTGCGACGTTTCTCTACTACTTCGCCCTCTAAACCAATGATGTCGAGTGCTAGATCGATATTTTCGGCAATCGTGCGATCCATTAGGAGTTTAAAGTCTTGGAAAATTACGCTAATTTTACGACGAAGGAGGGGGAGATTTTTGGCAGAAATTTTGGAGAGATCATCGCCTTCGATCACAATTTTCCCCCTTGAGATCGGTAAGTCTTTAATGACTGCTCGCATGAGGGAAGTTTTACCCGCTCCCGAGTGACCTTCGACTATGACAAATTCACCTTTGCCTATGGCAAAGGAAACGTCAGACAAAGCCTTTGTCCCGTTTCCGAAACTGATTGTGACACCGTCAAATACTATCATTTTTAATCTTGTGATCCACTAGTATCTCCAGTAGCGGATGCAGCGCCCACTTCTAAAACTTTGAGACGCCCCACGTCCATGAGCCAACCAGCTTTTTTGCCCTGATTGGTCTCACCCCAAACCGAAACTCTATCACCTATTAAAAGATCAAGGTCTACCACAGAGGAGGTAACATATACCCATTGACTTTTGTTTGCACCCCGCTCGATGTGATGACTACCCTCGCCATCAATGCCTCCTGCCTGAAGGATCCCTTCTGCTTGATCTCTAAAAGTCTTTTCATCAGCACTACCAAAAATGTCGCCGACTTTTACTTTTGTTGCGCTATTTAGTTCTTGAGTAGCAGAGGAAAGTAAACCTGTGCCACCAGATTTAATTTTTTGTTGAGCAATAAAGAATCCAGTGCCCAGGCCTAGGAAAATCCCGACCATGACAAGAATAGGCATCAGTTTTGATTTTTGCACTGGTTCCATAACGCGATCCTCCATGAGTTTATCTTCTGTAACGGGTGACTCTGATAAATTGATTTGCTTGAGATCGTCCATAGTTTCCTCCCCACGTATAATATGCGACTTTCCCACTATACCACATCTTACAGAAGCATTTTTAGTTCAGCTTGGATAAAGGCGTCGAGATCGCCATCGAGCACGTTTTCTGCCTGACTAGTTTCATAACCAGTGCGGACATCTTTGACGAGTTTGTATGGGTGCAAGACATAGGAGCGGATTTGGTTGCCAAAACTAGCTACCTTGTACTCCCCTTTGGCTTTGTCGATCTCAGCAATTCGCTTGGCTTCGTCGATCTCCCACAGCTTGGCTTTGAGTTGGCGCATACAGATATCGCGGTTTGACTGCTGGTAACGCTCTTGGGTCGAGACAATCACGATCCCCGAGGGCTTGTGGATCAGGCGCACGGCAGTACTCACTTTGTTGACGTTTTGCCCGCCATGCCCCCCGGCGCGGAAAAACTGCCACTCGATATCTTCGTCCCGCACTACCACGTCTGGCGTATCTTCTTCGACGGCTGGCAAGACTTCAACTAGGGTAAAACTGGTTTGACGGAGATTGTCGGCGTTGAAGGGGCTTTGGCGGACCAGACGGTGAGTACCCTGTTCTCTTTTTAATAAACCGTAGGCATTTTTGCCTTTAAACTTGATCGTGACGGACTTGATCCCGGCTTCATCCCCTCGCGTTTCATCTAGGATTTCGTAGCCCCACCCCGAGCGCTCGGCGTATCTCAGGTACATGCGCTCGAGCATGCTAGACCAGTCCATTGCTTCGGTCCCTCCAGCTCCTGCGTGGATGGAAAGAATGGCATCGAGACCATCGTAGCGGCCAGAGAGGTATGTCTTCATTTCTAGTTTGGCGAGGGCGGACTCGGCGATGCCTTGATATTTCTCAATTTCTTCACCCAGCTCGATTGCAGTTTCTGCATCAGCGATTGAGGTTTCTACTGCTATGTGGGTACCTAAAATGTCATCTATTTCTGCAAGTCTTTGAGATTTTTTCTGCGCGTCCGGTTTGCCCCAAAAATCGCCTGACTCCATTTCTTTAAGCAGATCAACTTTTTCCGATTGGATCTCATCCAAACGGAGCTTCGTCTTTAGATCATCAAGTCGTGCACGTAAATCTGACATGAGGTGATTATATCAGGCAAGAAGGGCTTTGACCCTGTCGATGTTGACGCGGTCGGGGCCGGTACCGTCCCCTGGGACTTCGAGGATGAGGGGGAGATGGGATAGTTTTGGATGATTGATGAGGTTTTTGAGTCCAGCATCGCCGATGAAACCGTCGCCAATATTTTGGTGATTGTCGCGGCCTGACCCGAGTGGGGTCTTGCTATCGTTTAGATGGAGTAGCTCTATCTTGTTTAAACCAATCGTCGATTCAATTTCTTTGACCCACATCTCTAGACCATCTTGGGTAGTAAAGTTGTACCCTGCTTCAAAAGCGTGGGCAGTATCTAGACAAACTTTGAGCCTGGGAGAGGGAATTGCATTCAAAACATCTCTGAGTTCGGGTAGCGAGCCAATTTTGCCCTGCTGACCGGCCGAGTTTTCGAGTAATAAAATTGAGTTTTCGGGAGTACCTTCTAAAGTTTGCTTGATTGCATCAATTACCTGGGTCCTGTCGTGCTCCCAACCTCTGCCTTGGTGCGAGCCGATGTGCAAGACCACACCCGTCCCGCCGATTGCCGCAGAGTTTTTCATATCGACCGTGAGCGCGGTGATAGATTTCTGGAGCATCTCAGGATTGTCGGAGGCGAGGTTGGTGAGATAGAGCGCATGAATGTAAACGGGGTTGAGATCAAATTTAATAACTCCAGTGCGAAACACTTGGGCGTCCGCAGTAGAATAAAGTGAACGTGCCCACATGCGTGGGCTACCGGCAAATATTTGCATGCAATTACCACCAATATTTATGGTATTTGAGATTGCATTTTGGAGACCCCCACTACAAGAAACGTGCCCACCAATTCGACGAAAAATAGTTGACATATATATCTTGTCTCAGCGATATAATGATTTAAATCATTTTATCATTTATAGAATAAATAATTAGGGTTTTGTGGATGATGATGGAGTGCTTTTTGCTGCCTCATAATCATTCACGACACCCTTGCAAAATTCGTATTTAATTTTGTCAGCTTCTTTGCGGGGTAAATCTTTTAGAGTATCTGTCGTCTTACTCACTAACTCATTAATAATGGGTTGTGAGGCCCCGCTAGTAGCATTTGATAATGCCTCTTGTCCGTTTTGCCATAATTTTTCAATACTCGTGCCGAGTACGGAAGCGTAACCTCCGATTTTGTCAGAAGCATTGTTGATAGTGAGCTTGTTTGAAAAATCCGGGATCATTGCATCTGATTTTTTTGTTTTGGTTTGGAGGTAAAAAGTATAACCACCGTAGATGACGCCAGCTAACAAGATGAGCGCAAGTAAACGTTTCATGTCTCTAGTATAGCCTACTCGTAGCGGAGAGCATCAATTGGCGAGAGCTTGGCTGCTTTGCGCGCGGGATAGACGCCAAAGACTATGCCGGTTGCCAGCGAGACGCCAAAGGCTAACAGGATAGAGTTGAGGGCCGGAGTGGCGGGGAAGAAGGCACGGATGGCCATAGCGCCAAGGATGCCTAGGATGATACCGACTACGCCGCCGAGGGTGGAGAGGATCGCCGACTCAATCAAAAACTGCACCAAAATATTGCCCGGGGTAGCGCCAAGGGCTTTGCGCAGGCCGATCTCGCGGGTGCGCTCGGAGACGGCGACCAGCATAATATTCATGATCCCGATCCCGCCCACGACCAGGGAAATGGCGGCAATGCCGGCCAGGCCGACGGTGAGGGTGCCAAGAATAGTCTGAATTGTTTTGAGGATTTCGGCTTGGTCGATCACCGAAAAGTCTTCTTCATTGAGCCGTTTAATCATCACCTCTTTGACTTTGTCTTTGGCCCTCTCTATCTC
>JBAQEX010000021.1:0-13035 GCA_049286965.1 Microgenomates group bacterium
GCTCAGTGTAGAGGGGTTAGGGGTGAATACACTGAGCTGAATGTATCCTGCTCTGGTGCTATAATTATAGGATGTTAACTGAAGTCAATAATTATATTGATAATACATCAAAGCTCTGGAGGTCAAAACCGGGGAAAAGGTCTAAAGCCTATACGGATTATCTACTAGATATTTGCCCTAGCGTTGAAATGAAATCTCTAATAACTTCTGGGTTAATTAGAATGGCAATTGCCACCGATCATGATATCTATAAACAATTAGCTACTGCGAGTTTTGAGAAAATGGAAAATTCTGTCGATAACCCATTATCCTTGTTACCAATAAAATTACCGATAGAGGACGGTGGAAGATCTAGGCAAATCTCAATCGAAAAAGCAGGCACGATATCTAGAGAAATGAAACGACAAGCAAAAGTCGTAGGTTTACTACATGGCCACTATCGCTTATTGACTCCTGGGAACTTAGCCAATATTGTTATGGCGTATGAGAAGTGTGACGTGCTACTACTTGGGATAGAGCGAGGTAGTAGAAGTCAAAAATATAAAGGAGTGAATCCAATATTCAAAGATTATGAGCGAAGGGGGATAATGCTAAGTTCTGCGTTAGCAGATTACATAATAATGATTTCCAAGTTAGATTACTCTAATGGTGGCTATAGGCGTATGGTGCAAACTATTAAACCAAGTGTATATTTTGGGAACGAAAGTGATCCTTTGTGGTTAAAACAGCAAATGTCTAATAGAGCAGAATTGGCTCAAGCAGAGTATATTGAACTACCTTCTGTTAAAAGTTTTTCGTCCACTAATGTTGTGAGCGGAGAGTTCTCAATTCCAAATTTGTGATTATCCCCCTCTATAAATAATTTCCCTAACAAATATCTTTACATGTAATGTAAAGGCGCGCGCGAACATAAAAATAGTGTAGATATATATCGTCTAACGTCGCGCGTGTATGCGAGGTTGCCGACTGATAAAATTGATTATACTCGCATCAGTCGAGCAATCTGGGTGAGGGCGGGCTGAGCCCGAACCGCATACACGCTAGTTAGGCGAGGGTGAGCGAGGATAGTAAAATGCTCCCTTACTATCCGAGCGAAAGCGCAGCGTCCCCTTGAGTATAGTTTATTGTTTTTGGCTCTCATTCATTTTTGAGGGGAAAACTATGGACTTGCTTGAATATCACTAAATCTGGGTCAACTTCTTCGAATAGACCAATCGCCTCGACGTCAAAAATGAATGATAATTTCTTCGACTCAAACTTCTCAAACAACTTGTCAAAGTTGTTTGTAATGTCCCATTCGAGGGATAAGTGAGGAGTAAAATCTTTCTCGTGTAGTGCGTGACTGCCGTAGACATCAGAACTCATTGAGTTGGCTAGGCTAGTTATAGTACGGTGCAAGTTAAGTAACTCATCACTTTTGACCACCTCCAAATAGAGGGTTTTGTGTCGAATGGGACTATAAAGATGATCGAAGAAATTAATATTTGGAAGATTTATTGTGAACGTTCTGAAAGAACCAATTTTAGAACGGAGAATTGTAGAGAATTCGGACAAAGTGACACCCTCGTTTAGTGAAAAAGGCTCCTTAATTGTGATGTGAGGTCTAAAATTGTCAGGCAGGCTACCAAGGGCATAGTGGGTCGCATCAGCAATTTGATCGGCAACAATTTTCGGAGGAGTAATATCTATTTCGTAGACTGCCTGGTTCATAGAAATCTTCCAAAGAGTCAAAAAACATTTAAACTATATTTCGCCTAACTAGCGTTTATGTGAAGTATTTTTCTCATAAACACTAAGATGTTAGTGATTTATATAGTATAATTTTAACATGGAGATAGAGCGACTACAACAATATATGCGAGTGGCGGGGTATAGTCCCAGGACAATCGAGGCTTACGCGCGGTGCGTTGAGGAAATCGGGGCGCAAGATTTACTTTTTTTCCTAGACAAACTCGCGCGAGCGGGCAAATCATCTTTTACCATGAATCAATACCATGCGGCATATAAACTGTATGTGACGAAAGTGTTGATGAAGCCATGGCACATACCATTCCCATATGCCAAACGTCATAAACGGCTCCCGGTCGTGCTTTCTCGTACTGAAGTTGGAAGTATTATTGAGCATACTAAAAACTCGAAACATAGATTACTTTTGTCCTTAGCTTATGGATCAGGCCTACGAGTTAGCGAAGTCATAAATATAAAAGTAGGAGATATTTATTTGGATGAACTTAGTATGATGATAAAGGATGCCAAGGGTGGTAAGGATAGGCTATCAGTCGTCCCAGAAAAGCTATTAAATGATTTGAGAAATATGATCGCTGGGAAGAAGTCAAATGACTATCTATTTGAGAGTGTGCGAGGTGGGCAATTGACAACTAGGACGGCCCAAGTTGTATTTGAAAAATCATTAAAATTGGCGGGAATCAAAAAGCCAGCTACATTTCATAGTTTACGACATAGCTTTGCAACCCATCTACTAGAAAACGGAGTTGATGTGCGATATATCCAAAAACTCCTGGGCCATGCTTCCATTACGACCACTCAGTTGTATACTAAGGTAACAAACCCAGCATTACTAAATATCAAGAGTCCTTTATGAGAATAGACATCATCACCCTGTTCCCCGAATTCTTTGACGGATTTAAGGAACATAGCATAATCGGTAGAGCCATAAAAAATGGCAAATTGGAGCTGGTTACGCATAATCTGCGCGACCAATCCGTAGACAATTATGGGAGTGTTGACGACCACCCGTATGGTGGTGGACCCGGGATGGTGCTACGAGTAGACATTGTTGTGCCTGCAATAAATGAAGCCAAACAACTCAACCCAGACGCCCCCGTGATCATGATGACTCCACAAGGCACACCGTATAACCAACAGCTTGCCAGGACTTTATCCAATAAAAGCGGAATTATATTGATTTGTGGTCACTACGAGGGGTTTGATGAGCGGATTCGTGACTACGTTGATATGGAAATCTCTATCGGGGACTATGTCCTGACTGGAGGCGAGCTAGCTGCGATGGTTATAACCGACTCTGTGGTGCGGCTACTACCTGGCGTACTAGGGGATGATACTTCGAGCCATGATGAATCTCATGCTGATGGACTACTGGAATACCCCCATTACACTAGACCTTTAGAATACGGTGGTAAAAAAGTACCAGAGATTTTGACTGGTGGTAACCACGCCAAAATTGACGAGTGGAGAAAGAGTATGGCGATAGAGAGGACAAAGATGCGTAGGCCCGAGATGATCAGTGATAAAAATACTTGAGATATACTAGTCCGATAATAACTAGTATTAAAAAAACATATAACTGTTTTTTCATAATCCCTGTTGCTTTTTGATCGCAGCTAAACCCTCATCAATGGTGGCAAAAGTCAGACCCAATTCTTTACTAGCTTTCTCATTGCTCATGGCGACTTTCCTGGCATATGGGCGCGCGGCTGACTTTAAATACTCAGTCAGACTGCCCTCTTTAACTACATCTGCACCGTATCCATAAGCCACGGCCACTTTTTGGGCCAGTTCAAAAGGAGACAGCGAACTAGAGCCAGTTACGTGGTAAACCCCACTTGGCTTTTGCTCGATGATTTTGTCAAATGCTGATGCGATATCGTCGATAAACGTGGGGGTAATGAGTGTATCGGTAAACTGGGGATAGAGTTTGCCGCTTTCTAACCCTGCGCGGATTTTTTTGATGAGGTCGGGCTTGGCGTCAAAATTGGCACGATACGGGTAGGCTATGCGGACAATCGTGTAAGATGCACCAGAGTCAATGACAACAGACTCTGCAATTGCTTTGGTTTCTCCGTACCACTCAAGCGGCGCTGCTGAATCGGTTTCGACGTACGCCCCTTCTTTGGTACCGTCAAAGATAAAATCGGTCGAGACATGGATCAAGTGGATACCGTGGGATTTGCAGACTTCGGCGAGATTTTTAGTGCCAATTACGTTGACTTTGTAGCAGAGACCATCAGTATTACCCTTTTCTTCCCAGGATTTGTTCATGTCGGTGAAAGCTGCCAAGTGGATGAGTGTATCTGCGGGATGATCTGCCACAAACTTTTCCACGCTAGCTTTGTCGGTGATATCTACCCCGCTTAAAATATCGATATTGGCTACCTCGTATTTGTCTTTAAACATTTCGAGGAATCTAGAGCCCACTAGACCGACAGCGCCAGTTGCGAGGATTTTTTTCATTTTACGATTCCTTTCTCGACCAGTAATTTTTTAAATGATTCGTAATCCTCACAGTAGTCAGCCCGATTGGGGTTGTAGTTGGTCGAAGTGATGGCCACAAGCACCGCGTCGTCGGAGATATCTTTAAAATGATGCCAGACAAGCTTGGGGACAGCGATAGCATGGAGCGGGGCCACTAGTTTGATTTCTTCGAGGCCATGGCCATCGTCTAAAACCGCCGTGCAAGATCCTGCCATCATCACAAACAGCTCATCTTCTTCTGCGATATGGCAGTGAGCGCCAGTGGGCTTGGGACCCTGAGGTTTAGCGATAAAATAAACCCGTTTGACCTCAAAATCGATATAATCTTTGAGCTCGAGCGGAGTCATGAGAAAATTGGGAGCCTGGATATTTTTGAGGGTAAATATTTTGTACCGGCGATCATCAGTCATAGACCTCCTCAACTTTTGATATGTTGGTTAATTTCGGACATGCGAGTCCGGATCTTGTTGACCCACTTTGTATTGTCTAGATACCACTGGACAGTCTCTTTCATGCCAGTCTCGAACATGTCTCTTGTGTATTTGGGTTTCCAACCAAGAGCCAAGATTTTGGTACTATCTATGGCGTAGCGGCGATCATGGCCTGGGCGATCCTGGACATAAGTCATCAAACTCTCGGGTTTACCCAAGATACCTAGGACCATCTTGGTGATCTCTAGATTATTGCGTTCATTGTCCACACCGATGTTGTAAACTTCGCCTACATTGCCTTTGTGGAGGAGCAAGTCGAGCGCGGAGCTATGATCCATGGCGTGGATCCAGTCGCGGACATTCAACCCGTCGCCATAAACTGGAACGGACTCGTCTTTCATGGCTTTAAAAATAAAGAACGGGATGAGTTTCTCTGGATACTGATAGGGGCCATAGTTATTGGAGCAGTGAGTCACGATGACTGGTGTCTTGTGCGTCACCCAGTAGGCATGACACATCAAGTCCCCCCCGGCTTTGGCAGCGGCATAGGGCATATTGGGCATGATGGGGGTGTCTTCGGTAAATTTGCGGTCTTCGTCTAAACCGAGTGCTCCGTATACTTCGTCCGTTGAGACGTTTACCATACGTTCTATAGAATTGGCGCGAACGGCGTCTAGTAACATCTGGACACCTAGACTGTTGGTCAAAACAAAGTCTTTGATCCCGCCATGGATCGAGCGGTCGACGTGAGTCTCGGCGGCAAAGTTGATGAGATGAGTGATCTGATACTTTTTCATGACCTCATTGATGCGTGTAAGATCAGTGATATCACCTTGTTCAAAATGGTAGTGGGGATTGGTTTCGATATCTTTTAGATTGTCTAGATTACCCGCGTAGGTGAGCAGATCATAATTGATGATCTCGTAATCTGGGTGCTCAGCCAACATATAGTGGATAAAATTGGAGCCGATAAATCCTGCTCCACCTGCTACCATCAGTTTCATAAACTCTCCCCTTCGGCTTCGCTCAGGGCTATAGCCTATTTATGTATTATTCTTTTGCCAGTTATACGCTCGATGAGTCGCCTCATAGCGTAGCACCCCACTATCATAACAAGATTCAGCCCAGCCGTCACTACTAGGACGCTGATGAGTGGCCTCAAAATAGATAAATATTGTTCCGTATGATCAAAAATGAGTGATGGGTAATATTTGCCGACTAGTACAACTAGAAGCGAAAAAATGACAATGATAAATGGCCAAGTACGTCGATCTTCTTTGGAGATCATCATGCTATTGCCAATCACCATGACACCGTAGATCATGATGGCGACTATCCACCAAGCAAACTCGTGCCACCCCCGCGCGAGCATTGCCCCAAGCACTGCAAGGATAGTAAGTCCAGAGATAAAGGGAGCAACGCCGATCAGAAATGCCCGAAACGGGTCACTCCTCTGTGTCGATACCGAGCCAAGGCGACTGGAGCCGTTGTCATTATCACTAAAATCGGGGAAGATCGTGATCTTGCCTGTACGGACTCCCAATACTTCTGCGACGATCCAGTGTGAAAGCTCGTGGATGATAGTGCCTGGAAGGACGAGAATACTATAAAGTGTCAGGCCTGGTGCGGTAGACCCAAATAACAAGAGACTAGTACCAGAGAGTTCATAAACTAGGCGCTGCCTGAGACTCGCGAGGATGATCACCAGGACTACAAAGTCTAGCAAATTGACGAGGAGTTGCACCTGCCTCCTGTTTTATAAGCCAAAGTTTTTGACTTTGACAGTCTTTTTGATTTCACCAAACCAAGCGAGGAATTCGTCGCGGAGCTTGCTCTGCTTTAGTTCATCGGTGATGCTGGCACTGACCTCGTCAAATTTTTTGTCTTTGTAGGTGGTTACTGCCCCTGCGTCAAACTGCTTTTTGACTTCGTCCTCGGTAGGATTGATTTTGTCGGCTAGCAATTCCTCAACTGCAAGTTGCGTAGAGATTTGCTTTTCGAGGTCTTTGCGGGATAAGCCTCTTTGTTTGAGGGCTTCATCGAGTCCGCCAGTTGTCTCAAACTGCTTTTCGAGAGTTTTGACTTGATCGGAGAGTTTGGTTGCATCTACTTTGATATGGGCGTCAGCGATGGCTTTATCCAAAATCTTTTCGTTGATCATGTCGTCTAGTGCCTGGGCACCGTAACTCTTTTCTAGGCGTGACCACAACTCAAATCGGGTGACTGGAGTGTTTGCAACCATCGCAGGGACTAGTTTGGGACCGAGTTTATAAGTGAGTAAGCCCAGGAGGATCACTACCAAGGCAAAGGTGATGACTTTGCTGTTCATTTTGGGGGTTGTAACCATAGCTGGCATTTCAACTGGTAAAATTGGTGTAATTTGCTTGGTTGTTTTAACTGCTTTTTTGCTTGTCCCGCCTTTAGGCGAGGTTAATTTCTTGGCTGCTTTTGACATAAAAAATCTCCTAATAATATATGACTGCGTACTAAGTATAGCACAATTAGTTAGAAGGGAAACCAAGCATTGCGGATGATAATGAGCGCAGCTCCAACAACTGCATGGGAGATCGTCACAGTATAGAGATTTTGGTATTTTTGATAGTTTTTGATATACACGAGTCCCATGAAAAAGGTGATGACCAAGATAAGTGGACTATAGAATGGCAAGTGGGCGAGGGTAAAGATGGCGACCGAGATAAGCTCAATGACCTTGTTGTCTGAGTAAACTTCTTTGATTCGCCAAGTGATATAGCCACGAAAGATGAGTTCTTGGACTGGAGCGGATAAAAACATATAGGCAAAGATGCGACGAGAAAATTCTAACGTAGGTAGCGAATCGTAGCCGACCAAAAATTTGAGCATAGGCAGAGGAGTTAAGGCAAAGGTGAGATAAGTAAATAAGATAATAATGATTGAAGGAATGGTGATGTTCAAGAGTGATTTTTGAAAACCCACAGCGTGGAAACCTAAATCGCCTAGAGTGGTGGAACTTTTGACTAATCTCCAGGCACAGTAAAGTCCGAGGGTCCCAATAAAGATATGACGGGCGGAGAGAAAACTACTACTATAGGTGAGGAGCGAAACGGGCACGATGAACAAAAAAAATACTTCTAGATAAAAAATAATATATTTGAACATAGTTAGAAATTGTAACAACTTATCTGTTGTCTAGGTAGTGCCAAAGTGAGATAGAACCATAGGACTCGTACGGGGACCAGCTGGCGATAACACTTTTTAAGTCGGCGTCAGACCCATACAATTTGATGAAGCCATTTTTGAGGCCGAGGTCGCCGTAGGAAAAAATATTTTCGCGGCGTAGGGTGAACAGCAAAAACATCTCGGCTGTCCAGCGGCCAATTCCTTTGACTTTGGTCAACTCAATGATCACACTTTCGTTATCTAAAGTGTCGATATTTGATAAAACTACTTCGCCAGATTGGACCTTGGCTGCGAGGTCTTTGATGTATTTGGCTTTGGCCCATGACAGGCCAACATCACGAAATGATTGATCCTCGAATTTAAGAATATTTTCTGGGGTAACGTTGCCCCCAACCAACGCCTCAAATCTACTAAAGATGGCAGAGGCTGCCTTGCCTGCGAGCTGCTGGTAGATGATGTTGCGCGTCAGGTTGTAAAAATGATCTGTACTAGGTTGTTCGTCGAACCACTCGTTTAGTTTGACCATTTCTAATACTTCAAGTATTTTAGGATCGGCTTTGGCAAAGTGGGCTTTGACTAGAGAGATATTGGTTAGGGACATATTTATTTGACAAAATATTTCTTATTTTTTAATTTGTCGGGGAGATAGCTCTCGCTATCCCGCATATTGTAGCCTTTGCCGTAGTCTAAATTCTTCATAAGTTTGGTGGGGGCGTTTCTGATCTTGAGTGGGATCTCCAGGTTGCCATATTCCTTTACATCTGCTATTGCCAGCAGCAAAGCATCATTTACCGCCCTACTCTTCTGGCACTGGCACAGGTAGACTACTCCGTGGGCCAGGTTGAGCTGACACTCTGGATAGCCAATTGTCTCGACCGCGCGAAAGACGGCGTTGGCCACCACTATGGCCGTGGGGACAGCCACTCCAATATCCTCGGAGGCGAATATTACCATGCGGCGAGCGATAAAGAGGGGGTCCTCCCCTGCGCTCACCATGCGGGCGAGGTAGTAAAGCGCTGCGTCGGACTGACTAGCTCGCATGGACTTGATAAAAGCAGAGATGGTGTTGTAGTGTTCGTCGCCTGCCTGGTCATAGCGCAAGTACGGCGACTGTAGTGTGTCCAGTAGTAGCTGCTTGGTGATGACCTTCAGGGCCAGGCCCTGAAGGGCTTTCGTAGTTTCGAGGACATTGAGAGCCTTGCGACCGTCGCCATTGGCAAAGGTGGCCAGAAATTCACTGGCGTCTTTGGCTAGTTTGACTTTTAATGTCTTTACTCCTTGTACAATAATGTTTTTGAGGTCAGCTTCGGTCAATCCTGTAAGGACATACACCTGACAACGAGAGAGGAGAGGACCGATGACTTCGAAGCTAGGATTCTCGGTGGTTGCACCAATTAGAGTCAAGACTCCGTTTTCGACGTAGGGCAAGAGATAGTCCTGCTGCGATTTGGTAAAGCGGTGGATTTCGTCGAGAAACAAGACAGTACGGGAAGTTGCGTGGCGATGCTCAATGATGGCACGGATATCGTCTTTTTTAGCAGATACTGCGGAGAGATAATGAAAGTCGGCATCAACTGCGCTGGCGATAATTTTGGCTAGCGTAGTCTTGCCACACCCAGGTGGACCCCAAAAGATCATAGAATGCAGGGTCTTGGACTCTATGGCGCGTCGCAGTGGCGCACCAGGCCCCACCAAGTGAGACTGACCAATATAAGTGTCTAGGGTCGTAGGTCGTAACAAATCGGCTAGTGGTTGCATACCACTACTTTCGTATATATTACGGGTCTTGTCAAGAGTATTTAATATGGCAGACTGATGCGACAATGATCAGCGATCATAAAGCTGTATTTTGGAGAAACTTCTGGGGAGCGATTGATCTCTGTGTGCTTGCCGATCATTGAGGACTCGATCTTGCCCTTTACATCGGTGATGTGGACATCTTCGAGGACGATGCTGTATTCTATTTTGCTCCCGACGATCTCACAGTCGTTGCCAATGGCGGTAAATGATCCGATATAGCTGTTGCGGATTTCCACGTTTTCCCCGATGATGACAGGGCCCACGATCTGAGAGTTGATCACTTTACTGCCTTTACCCAGTGTCACCCCATCAGTTAGTTTACTATCGCTATCGACCTCCCCTGCTAGTTTGTGATTTTTCATTTGCTCAAGGATGAGTTTGTTGGTTTCTAAGGCATCATTGAATTTGCCTGGATCACGCCACTGTCCATCTAGCTCTGCCACCTCTACTTTGTAGCCTTTTTTAAGCATATAGTTGTAAAGATCGGTAATCTCCAACTCTCCGCGTGCTGAAGGCTTGATCCCGTCATCGTCATGGAAAGCACCAAAGACTTTAGAAGAGAACATGTAAAGTCCTGGGACGCCAAATTTGTTTGGTGGTACTTCTGGCTTTTCGACTACTTGGATCAGTTTACCGTCTTTATCGAAGAAAGGTACTCCCAAGCGATAGTTTTCTTCGTGTTCGATAACTGTGAGTACGGCATCAGCGCCAGATTTAACAAAATGATCGAAAGGTTTTTTGATGCCAGCGGTAAAGATGTTGTCGCCCAGATGGTAAATAAAACTATCTCCACCAACAAATTTTTCGCAAATCTTGACTACATGTGCGAGCCCTAATGCTTCTGGTTGATCAATATAAGTGATTTTAACGCCGAGTTTGGAGCCATCGCCTAACATTTTTTCAAAGTCTGGTCTAGAATCATTGACCACCATCCCGATTTCTTTGATACCCGTGGCAATAATATCCTCCAGGGGATACATGATGAGAGGTTTGTTGGCAATTGGCAACATTTGTTTGCTCGAAGTGAAAGTGAGCGGATATAACCTAGTCCCCTTACCACCTGCTGCAATGATTGCCTTCATGTGAGTCCTCCTTTACAAAAGTAACGTACTGACTATAGCTACCCCAAGTAGGGCAACAAGGAAGTATTCTAGCACAATCTTGGCGTGCAAATTGTGGGATCGCGCCTGGTGGAAAACTCCCCAGATCAGATACAAGACTGCAAAGATGATGGTGGAAAATAAGGTGATGATAGGCCTAGTGGCAAAGTAAAAAATAGTACAGATATACCCAGCGGATATTAAGGAAAGGAGGAGATAATCATTTTTGTTGATATGCATAGTTTTACATGATCCTACCGGCGTTGACGACGACCGTCGCTAGCAAAATAAAGTTGATAAAGATGATATGGGCCCAGTTGTTACCTACTCTGCGACTGAGTTTCTGTGACTGCGCAATAAAGAGGTCTACGATGAGGGTGAGGATAAAAAGTAGTGTGGTGGCTAAATTGATGGTTCTGGTCAAATTGAAGCGGTTGTATTTGGCTGGCGAGCGGGGGAGCGGAGAACTGGGCGCAGCGACGGGTAAAGTGGTCTCCTGACCTTTGACTTCGGCTACCTGGACTTTTGTTGCTGTTTGAGTTTTTGTTTCTGGAGCAGTGACTGTGCCCCCGCTCTGAGAGCCAAAGAGTTGTACTACTAGCACGGTATCTTGGCCGCCGAGTGCGCCGGGGACCACGGCAATGCCGAGCTCACTATATTTTGGATTGACAATATTTTCTTTGTGGGTGGGAGAGGCCATCCAAGCGTCCATCATGCGATCAGTACTACCAAAATCTTTAGCGAGATTTTCCCCGGCATAGACGTAGTTGTAGCCAGCTTCTTTAAACCAGACCCAAGGGGTCTTGCCGCTGGGGGAGTTGTGAGCCCAGTAATTTTCACTAAACATATTGGCGGCTTTGCGGCGGGCGGCATCTGCCAGGCGTTCATTGTAAGAGAGGGGCTTGAGCCCCGCCCCAGCTCTTTTTTCGTTGGTTGCACGCACTACTTCGTCAATTGTGACGGAGGAAGTGAATCCCAAGATGTGGAGCGGTGTGCTATCTAGTAGGCGCAGGAAGATATTGGAAACAATTACAATCCCAATGATGGCGAAAATGCCTGAGTTGTGGAGGAGACGCGCGCGGAAATTGTTGGTATGGTGAGGCGTAAAGAAATGACGTAGTTTACCGCTAAAGGTCATGACTCCATTATGGTCACAAAGACCGTGGTTTGGCAATCATTTGACCACAAAAAATCCCGACCCTTTTTGAAGGAATTCGGGATATCTCTATATTGGCGACACAATTGTCCCGGCAATGACTTATTTTCGCGGTAAGTTGCCCTACAACTATCGTCGGCGCTAATGTGTTTCACGACTCTGTTCGGAATGGGAAGAGGTGGTGCCACACCGCTCTAATCACCGGAACAATTTTGTCGCCAATATTTATTTGTTAATAAAGCCTTTTGGGCTTTAAAAAGTGAAGAGTAAGATTACAGTATCAAGCTATTCGTTCGATCATGCGTCACTCACATAAATGTGAGATACCGCCAGACACCATAGATTATGATGTTGGCGGACAGGTTGGCTAAACACATTGCTGTGCGTACACCTCCTGCCGATAACCTGGTGGTCTTCCAGGGATCTTCCGTGATCTTGCGATCACAAGGAATTCTCATCTTGGGGCATGCTTCCCGCTTAGATGCTTTCAGCGGTTATCATTAACCATCGTAGCTACTCTGCTATGCGCCTGACGGCTACAACAGAAACACTAGCGGATGGCTCACTCCGGTCCTCTCGTACTAAGAGCAACTCCCCTCAAAATTCCAACGCTGACAACGGATAGAGACCGACCTGTCTCACGACGGTCTGAACCCAGCTCACGTAGCGCTTTAATGGGCGAACAGACCAACCCTTAGGACCTTCTCCAGCCCTAGGATGCGCTGAGCCGACCAAAATACATAGAAGTTAGATAAGGTGTATATGGATCTCAATTATTACTAATTGTTTGGACTATATCTTTAATACTTTCATTCATAAAACCACGGAATGATTTAGTATATGTTGGCGTATTATAGCGATATCTAGTCGCTATCTGCTCTAAATTAATAGAACAAGTCTCTACGGGGGGTGTATACAGCTATGCTGTTATACGCCCTTCCCACGGTGTTAGCCTAAAGTGTTCAATCTTAGGTATTCTCCGTTATAAGCCAAATTTATTTCCTCGACATGTTTTGGGTATTTTCTATCGAGGTAGCGAACTGCACCGTCGCTGTGGACGCTCAGGTGCAACTACTCTGTTATCCCCGGGGTAGCTTTTATCCGATAAGCCCGGTACCTCCCACGAAGTACACGAGGATCACTAGGTCCGACTTTC
>JBAQEX010000022.1:0-14581 GCA_049286965.1 Microgenomates group bacterium
TCATTTCTGGGATCCCCGGGGTAAACATCGGTGGGAGGATTGCCTCTACCGTAGGAACTACCGAGTTTGCCAGTGCATCCCGAGCTGCTTGTTTGATTCCCACACTCACTTTAGTCGCATGCGAGTCCAACAATCCTCTAAACAATCCCGGGAAAACCAAGGAGTTATTGATTTGATTGGCAAAGTCAGAGCGGCCCGTTCCCACGATCCTAGCCCCACCTTTTTTTGCCGCGTCAGGCAATATTTCTGGATCAGGATTTGCCATGGCTAGCACGATTGCCTCGCGGGCCATCACCGATACCATCTCGCTCGTCACAATCCCACCTTTTGATACACCTATAAATACATCCACCCCATTCATCGCTTCCACCAAATCTCCTGACTTTTTTTCTTTATTGGTAAATTGGGCAAATATTCCTTTCCATTCGCCACTATTTTCATGGATGATTCCTTTTGAGTCTAGGATTATCACGTCCGCCACACTCCTACCCCCATCTACTTTTACCAAACTCCCGCCTTTACGTTCATACGACAAAAGCATCTGCGCAATCGCGAGCCCTGCCGACCCAGCTCCAGATATGACGACTTTTAAATCCTCATATCTCTTCCCCACCACTTTTGCAGCGTTCATGAGCGCGGCCGACACCACGATGGCCGTCCCGTGCTGGTCATCATGCATCACCGGGATCCCGATATCTTGCAGTCTGTCCTCTACTTCGATACACAGAGGAGAAGTAATATCTTCTAGGTTAATTCCGCCAAAACTAGGAGCCACAGCTTTGACAAAATTGACTATCTCATCCGCGCTGTGCAGATCAATACAAAGTGGGACGGCATCGACCCCTCCAAACTGTTTAAAAAGTAAGGCCTTGCCCTCCATGACAGGCATAGCCGCCTCCGCCCCGATATTACCTAGCCCCAAAACTGCGCTTCCATCAGATACCACCGCCACACTCCTACCCCTCCAGGTGAGCTCAAAAGATTCATTTTTATCTTTGGCTATTTCTCGACACACTTGAGCTACCCCTGGGGTATAAACCAGCGAAAGGTCCGACCTATCTTTCACCTCTACAATCGACTGCACACCCAACTTACCCCTATTCTTGCGATGCAACTCTACCGACTGTGTGTATACGTCACTCATAAATAGTCCTCAATAAAAATAACTACTAAATTTTGGCTATCTTTTTTGAAAACCATTGCGCAAATCATTGGCGAGCATGGTTCTCGTCGCAGACGAGATCGCCAATATGCGCACGAGGAAAAATCACTGCTGGTGATTTATTCCGTGTTTATCAAAAAACGGTAGACAAGTTTTTGTATACATTTAGCGTGACTCCATCCATCTCTCAATATCTAGCGCCGCTTGTACCCCCATCCCCGCGGCAGTTGCCGCTTGGCGGTAGCGATGGTCGACGCAATCTCCTGCCGCAAACACACCATCAACTGATGTCATAGTGGGCCATGCACCGTTTCCAATCTTTATATACCCATCTGAGTCCAGTTCTATTTTTGTGTTTTTCAAAAAACCAGTCGCGGGGATATGTCCAATAGCCAAAAATAGCCCATCAGCCTTTACCGTTTCGTCTTTACCGTCTGATTCCAGTACCAGACCCTCAACCCTCTCCCCTTCTATGGCCTTCAAATTGGTTTTCCACTTCACACTGATTTTGTCTTGGTTTGCTTCTACTCTTTTTTGCATGATTTTACTGGCGCGAAATTCAGAGCCTCGCACAATCATGGTCACGTGGCTAGCAAACTTTGTCAGTGCCATCGCGTCCTCTATAGCAGCATCTCCGCCCCCCACCACATACACATTTTTGCCACGGTAAAAAGCCGCGTCACACACCGCACAAGTCGAAAACCCTTTGCCCCAGTATTTATCCTCTCCTACTCCCAGTAGGCGAGATGAGGCCCCCATTGCCAGTATCACTCCGTCGTAATCATTGCGTATTTTATCCAGGTCAGTCACAGTTTCATAAACCATCTTTGCCCCAAACTTGGTCGCTTGCTCTTGCATGATGAGCATTAGCTCAGGACCAGTTTTGCCTATCACCCCAGGATAATTTTCTATTTCTGTAGTTTTTGTCAGTTGCCCACCAGGCTCTTCACCTGCGTAGATTGTAGTATCTATCTCGGCACGACTTGTATAAATGGCGGCGGCGTACCCCGCCGGACCCGAACCAATGATCGCGATTTTATATTTGCTCATAAAAATATTTTACATCAATTATTAAAGGGTATCTTATCTTTTTACAAAATGCTGCGTAAAGATCAGGCAAGCCTGGTCCCTGAGCTTGCGAAGGGTTGCCTGACTGCGCAACAGGAGAGATCACGCTGGTGATCTACTCCGTGTTTTAGTAAAAACGGTAAGATACCCTTTAAGCAAATCATTTACTCTGCAGCTTTTAGTAAATTCTCATACATGGGTCGCCCCGCAAACCCTACTTTCCGCGCGATTTCTTTGCCATCATTAAACAAAATCACGGTCGGAATACTCATCACATTGTACTTCGCGGCCGTTTCTTGGCTCGCATCCACGTCCAGTTTCCCTACCTTTACTTTGCCCTTGTAATCATCGGCCATCGCGTCAACTACTGGTCCTGCCATCACACATGGCCCACACCACGTAGCCCAAAAATCTACCATCACTTTGCCTTTTGCCGAAAGTACCTCATCAGCAAAATTTGCATCTGTTAAAACTACTGTATTTGCGCCTGCCATATTTACTCCTTAAGTAATATCAAATAATTGTTTAATCAACTGGTCGAGTTTACCGCTTTTATTATCCCGCGCACAAGCCACAGCTTCGCTAGTTAGTATCTCCTTGCCAGCTGATCCGAGGGCTGCCCTGGCCGCCGCGATCTGTGTAACCACATCACTACACTCTCTGCACTCACTATACATTTTGATAATGCCATCAATCTGGCCACGAATCTTTTTCAACCTTACCAATGTTTTATCTTCCATCACTGCAATATACCCCACTGGGGTATATATTGTCAATCATCTAAACGGCTGCAAAATATATCTAATTAGCCCGTACCCCACTAAATATGTAACCATTCTATACTTGAGAGGAGTTCTCCAAAGCAATACGAACAATATCAAGTCCAGTGTCATCTCCGCACCCCACCAAGGCAAGATCCACACTAGATTTATAAATTCATGGTTTACGCCGTTTCCTATCCTCCCTATCGCCTGTGCTAGTGGCATCGCAGTCGCTATCGCTCCCAAAATGCTCGCCAAATGGTGTAATGTCTTAATGGTGTAATGATAAATAAATAGTGCGATCATCCCTCCGATCATTGCTCCCCAGATCGAAAGACCACCATTCCAAATTTGCCAAATTTGACTAGGGTTTAATGAATAATATGACTGGTACTCCAATACGTGGTATATCCTAGCCCCCACTAGCCCCGCACTTATCACCCACCCTGCCCCCTCTTTTACTTTTGGCTCAATATGCTCTGCAATGCTATATCCGACCACTATCGCCACCCCAATAAAAAACCCATAAAGATGAAACATATAAACATCCTACCACTTAGATGTAGTTAGATGATTGGCGGATCAAAGGATTTACCCAACCAAGAAACTAAAGAATATAAAAATCCCACTCATAATATACAAAAATACCAGCCTCTCCTCATCCGTTATCTCCCTTTTTATCAGCCAAAAAAGCCGGATATGTAGTCTGCGCGGCTCTTTTTGCTGGAGTCTCCATGCATCAGCCAAAATATGCAGCATCAGCCCCATCACCACCCCCTTGCCAAACAAATTGGGAGTCGAAGTGAGTGCAAAAAAAGCCAGTGGTACCCAAATCGCCATAAATAGGGATGATCTAAACGTAAGCCTCTCCTGCTCGAGCCGCCGCACGTCAAGCAAATCTAGTGCGGTCAAATATTTTTTCTGTTTGATGTACCACGCAAACTGCTGCGAAATCTGGGCACTGGGATAACTATAGGTATAGACAATCCGATCAGCAAAAAGCACGAGTACCCCAATCAGCACCCCTAGTACAAACCAAATCCAGGGTAGTGGGTTGCCCCACCCAGCCCGTATCAAAAACACAAATAGTCCATACCCCATGGCCAATGGCAAATGCGAAAATATATACCTCTTCATACCTCAAATATACACGAAATTAACAAGCTTAGCTTGTAAAAAAATAGAAAAATTCCTGATTGTTTTTGTGTAAAGAAAAATTGGCGGATCAAATTTTGCCGGCATTACAGGCGCGAAAGCAGCATGTACCGGAGGTCAAAATTTCGGTCCGACAGTTTTTAAATTGTTTTCTGTGTTTTTTTTCAGCTCCCCCACTTTCCACATAAACAATCTCCCCTTATTTTTTACATTCGGTGCATCCACCACAAACGCGCGCGCCTGCTCAAGCGTTGCCCTAGGGGTAGTTTTTGCCATCCGGATATACAGCGATTTATGATCCATATCATTTAAATCGATTGCTAGTCTGTAGCCATAGTCCTGGAACTCTTGAGAGATATATTTCCCATCACTCCTCCCCTCAAATTTTTTGAGAATATCTCCCAGTAGTGTCGGTTGCGTTGGGGTAGTCATAGCATTGTCTTTACTTCTTCGAGTGTCGTAATCGTTTCAGCCGATTTATCATCGCGGAACTTCACGAGGCGCGGGAACCTGAGGGCGTACCCCGCCGAGTGCGTGGGAGAGACTGTGATCTCATCCGCCGCCACCTCTACTATCACCTTTGGTTCTACCCACACATCTGGCTCTAGAATCTCAGGTACTATCATTGTTTGATTATTAGAATTTAATATTTTAGATTTGTTTAGAGTTTGGAGCTTGGGATTTGGAATTTTTATTGACTCCAGCCTCTCTCCCAGTTCGCCAAAAATTTGATCTGTAATCCCTGTCCCCACTTTAGCTAAAGTCAAAATTTTATCGCCCGATTTTACCCCCACCAAAAACGCGCCAAGTGCAAAATCGCTCCGTTTTCCTTTGCCCAGGTAATACCCCATGATGACACAGTCTATGGTATCAGCTAGTTTCGCCCGACTATCTTCCGCTTCCTTAAATTTCACCCAGTTAAACCCAGTACGCCCCGGCATATACTCCCCATCAATCTGTTTAACCAGTGCCCCCTCTAGTCCCGCTGCCAATTGTTTCTTGTGGTAATCACGTAGGACATCTGGATCATCTGTTTCGACAAAATCATCCACAATCAATGTAGGGGCGGACCCCTGTGTCCGCCCGCTTATCACCGTCTCCTCCAGTATTTTTCGCCTTTCCTTAAGTGGCAAATGGATCAGGCTTTTTCCATCTCTATACATAATGTCAAACAAAAAAAATCGCAGCGGCACCGAACCAGCTGTCTCTGCAACTCCATGTTTACGTTTGCGCGTGATCGTCAGTTGGAAAGGCACCATCTTGCCCGTTTTTGGGTCATACCCTACGGCCTCAGAATCCAGTATCACCTCATCCGCCTTGATTTGCTCTGCAATTTTTTGCAACTCAGGGAACATCGCCGAACTCTCATCCAAGTTTCTCGTAAACGTGCGCACCCAAAACTTTGGCTTCTCTTCTTCAAACATTGCTCCCTGCATCCCTAGTTCCGAACCTTGCGATAGCGAGTGTTCGGAACTTTGCGATTGTGTCTTGCGACTAAAATGAATCTGCACCCTCGTCCCATCATACTTGGGTTCGCAGTACACTCGCCCCATTTTCTCTATCATTTCAACTGGTGTCTTTAGGCGCTGCGCGAGGGCTGGCACAATCGGCGTTCCCATTACTACGTCAATTGCCTCAATTGCTTTCACCACACCCACTTCTTTTACCACCTGGGCTAGTACCCCCACGTCCGGTCGCTTTTGATAAGCTCTATCTAGTTTATCGCTAAATTCTTTTGTCCCATTTTCTAGATATGACAAAGCATCAATCACGGTCTTATCGCTAAATCCTAGTCGTAAGCTTCCAGATACTACCCGCACAATGTATTTTGCGCCCTGGGCGTCCACGCTTGCGATCAGTTTTGCCAGTCCCATCGCTTTGCGCTCCTGGCTCCCTAGCCCACTCATCAGCGCAATCTTTTCCAGTTGTGTATATACCTCACTGACCCCTAGTTCCGATCTTTGCGCGATTTTAGGTGAAGATCGGAACTTTTGTGATCTTGTACTCTCCGCCAGTTCTCCTATATCCCCCACTCCTTGATACTCTTTCTCGCTGGCCCCCAGTGCCCGCAAGATCATCTTGTCTGCCATCTGGAATTCTAACCTGTCAAAAGCAGGCCGCAGGCCCCCAAGTGCTAAATAGACTAGTTTGTCTACTTCCTCACTATCTGCTTCTTTTAAAATATTTGCCAAAATTTGCGTTTTCTCATTGCGGGGCCGTGTGCCCTCGATTCTCCCAAAATACTCAACCAATCTACTAAACAACATAATCGTATTCTATCTTATTGTCATGTTTGACAACAGCCAAGGTTAATGAAAAGATTGCAATAATATACAAAAGGAGTTTTATATACAAAAATAACTATCAATCTCCCATGAAAAAGATATTGTCGGTTTTTGGGATTGTAGCTCTCGCAGCCACTGCTTTATATATTACCTACTATCTAGTAAACAACAATTTAGATGATCGAAGTAGTGCCGATGCAGGCAACGGATACTGGGGATGCTTTAATGAGGGAGAGGTAAATACAAAAGCATGTACTAAAACTTCAGAAGATAAAAATGGTCGCAGGGTAACCAAAAAGGGCACTAGAACAGGACGTTGCATTAAAATAACTACGGGTATGAGCAACGATTACAGACTAGATTGGACCTGGGGCGCGTGTAACTAGTCTTGCCAATCCCCGCAAAATATGCGTTAATTGACTCATGTCCTATGATCCGAAATATCAAATCACCAACCAAATCTTAAAAAACGTGGGGGCTATCGATTCCGCCCGCGAAGTCATCACTCATGCCCCCCTCGTCCCCGCCTGGGAAAAGCGTTTCCAAACCGAGGCCAGGACCAAGATCATCCACCACGGTACCCATTTAGAAGGCAACGATCTCAATCTCGAAGAAGTGGAGGAAGTTCTAAGTCCTTCAACTTCCGACATCCCGAGCAAAGTCGAGGGATCGAACGTAGTCGGTCGCGACCGCGATATCGCCGAGATCATCAACTACCGTAGCGTCATGGACTACCTAGATACCCTTAGCGGGGTCACGCTCTCTCGCCATATCCTCATGGAAATGCATCGTCTGACCGTCAAAGGTCTCTTGCCTGCAGAAGAATCGGGGTCATATCGCTCGGTCAAAGTGGTCATCCGCAATACAGAAACCCGCGAGATCACTTTCCGCCCCCCAGGTCCGCTCGATGTCCCCTTTCTGATCGACGATTTATTTGCTTGGCTCAGTAGTAAAGAAGGTCGCGATGTACATCCACTCCTGCGCGCAGGTATCCTCCACTACGAGCTCGTGCGTATCCACCCATTTACCGATGGCAATGGCCGTACCGCCCGTGCTATGGCCTTGCTATTACTTTTTCTCGAAGGCTATGAAGTCAAGAAATTCTTTGCCCTCGAAGAATATTATGATTTGCACCCCGAAGAATACTACTCTGCCCTCCAGTCTGTCTCTCAGTCTGGCGAGCTTACGCTCTGGCTCGAGTATTTTACCCTGGGCATCGCCATCGAGTTTAATCGCATCAAATCCCTGGTCCAAAAGCTCTCGCTCGATCTCCATCTCAAAAGCACCATTGGTGGTCGTCAAATCACGTTGACTGCCAGACAAATCAAACTGGTCGAGTACATCGAGCGCCACGGCGAAATCTCCATGAGTTCGGTTCGCCAGCTCCTCCCAGACGTCTCCGAGGACACCATTTTGCGCGACCTCCGTGACCTCGTAGGCAAAAATCTCTTAGTCAAAAAAGGCTCTACCAAAGGCACTCGCTATTATTTAACTAAATAAACATATATGAATTTTAAAGACACCGGCTTCCTCATGATGCTCTTTATCCTCCCCTCTCTATTTGGCTTTACTTTGATTGGCGAGGGGGTCGGCAAAATCATGAACTACGACAATCGCGGCTGGCTCGGTGTCTCGATTGGTGCGCTTTTTGTCACGATCATCATCATCGCCTATTTCCTCATGAGTACTAGCACGATAGGTTAATTACTTACTGTCCTGAATACGTCCCTGGCACCACTTCACTCCACTGCATCACAAACGACTTCATTTTATCTGGCATACTACTCAGCAAATCCGCTCGGTAATTAAACAACTCCGCAGGGCTATTGCTATTGTTTGCCACCAGGTCCCGGCCTAGATTCAGACTTCCCCACGCCACGACGCTCCCATCCACTACTAGCTGGGTATCGCTGGCCCCACTCGTCGTCACAAAATTGTTGTCCATCACGTATAGTCCCTGGATATTACTCACGCTCGGGGTGACTGTCAGATTCCCTTTTACTATAAAGGATAAAAATCCTCCGCTGGCCACAGTGATATTTGCATTGATCGTGAGGTCTCCGTTTACAAATATGATGTACTTCTCTCCAGCGTCTATCGCCCACGGATTATTAATACTTGAGGCAGTATTGATATAATGAAAGTCAGCCACAGTCCCAGGTTTATTATCTAGATTCAAGAGGCTGGGTGAGCTGGTCAACAACCCCATTTCTTTGGCAAAGTAAGCATAGTCCGCGCGCTTGCCCTTGTACGTACTTTTAGCGCTCCACCCTCCGGCGTTTACCGCTCCCGCTCCCAGGGATGGACTATCACCACTAGCTCTCAGGACCACGCCTCCCGTCCCTCCTGCTGCGGCATTTGATAGGTAGCGACTACCAGCCGCGATCGAGTCAGGGATCGTGGACCCGAGCACCGTGCCCCCTGCACTACTGCCAGAGTACACGCCCGCTCCTCTTGCCTGCCACCACGCCGCCCTATTTTGCGTCAGATAAAAGAAATTGTTGGCAGAGGGGCTAATCACGCCCGTTTTGTTGCAGGTATTGCAACTAGCCCCCGTGGAACAAATATAGCCTGCGGGGATGGTCACGCCGAGCGTGTGAGTAGTAGAAATCAATCCCGTCAAACTAAATGCGCCAGTCGCGTCACTCACTGCCCCCGGGCTCGTCGCGTCGATTTGCACGGTCTGCCCAGGGAACGGCGTCGTGTCACAAGTATTGGTCGAGTCCAGATAAACAAAGCCAGATACTATCCCTACGTTAGCTGGGGTAGTAAAGGTCGTGACCGCGTCGCGCGAACAACTAGCATCACTATAGGTGACTACCCGGAAATAATACGTGGTAGATGGCAGTAATCCAGATACTAGTTCTGAGGTGTCGGCGGTGGTGAGGGTCGAGTTAGCTTCACACGCCCCTGCCGTAGGACAGTCCGTATTTACTTCTGTTTGGCTCTGGTCTACATATAGCTTCTGCGAGGCACCATTTGCGCCGGGAGTCCAGGTGATCGTGGCAGTTGTACCAATCGTGGGTCCATCCACCACCGTGAGTCCCGTGGGGGCAGTATCGTCGCACGTTGAGAGACACCCGTATTCCTGTAGGTTATATCCCTGGCACTCTCGCACCTCTGGCGTACAGTCGCGACACATAGGTGGGATGGGTTGGTTGTACTGGTTCCAGTGGCAGTCGTACCAGTCACCACAAACCTCTGGTTGAGTCACCACCATGTTGCAGCAGGTGGAGGTTGATACTTCCGCTGTACCTGGTTGATAAAATGTCCCAGTCCTCCACCCAGACCCCTTGGCACATCGTCCCCCCAGATTCGTCCCCAGATATTGACTCCTATCTATTCCCGCTCTACCCCCTGGACAGTTCGGTCCATAACTATACGTCCTTGGTGGGCTAGCACCACTAGGTAGTGGTACTCCTCCTCCACACGCAGTATCACATGTATAAAAATTATAATAACAGGCATCGCCCCATCCCACACAGTCTCCAAAAGCGTCTCTAACAAAACAATAAGTTCCACAACTAAAATAAGACTCTCCATCTGCACCACCATTGGGATGTGTCCTGCATGTATCATTGCAACCCGACGTCAAGCAAGAGGTAGGACCACCACTTTGGGTTACCCAACATCTGGCTTGGGATGGTGATGGACTCATCAAAATACCCACAAGTATCACCAAAAAAACACCAATCTGGGATATTAAATTATTTCGGTTCATACTTTGGCTCTATAATTTTAAGGATACACCCCTCGCTCACAGTCTGGCAATCAATATCGCTACATATACCCATAAATAGTAATTGTTCTTTTGGCGTAGAGTCTATTACTTTCAACATTTCGGTGTCACTCACAAATCTAGGCACTTTTGACCCCAATTCAAATAATTTGCTATCCCATATTTGGCACGAGATAGTGGGGTTTATCCTGCTCCCCCTCTGTTCGGGTGGCCATTCACCTATCAGCGTCATGCGCCCATTACCCAAATCTAAATCTTGTACTTTATATACCCCAGTATTTTCTGAAGGATTAAACTGCGAAGACAGTTCATCTGGAGCAAGCGTCTTTGTGGATTTGTCTATCTCAAAATTCTGCTTCAGAGCCTGTTCGCCTACAACAGATTTTGCATACCAATAAAAAATATAAGACAAGTACAACAAAACGGGGAACATAAACAGCACTAAAACAGCCCACTTCAATCTAGATAGATTTATCATTACCATCACACTAACAAAAAACTATCGAATACTCAATACCACCACATTGAACATATCAATAAAAAAAACTATCTTATTCTTCTTCGGTCTATTTATTTGTTGGAGAAGGAATTTTTATCGTATCCGAAGAACATATTTCAGCCAGGTTTGGTGCTTTAGCATTGTCTACTGCACATTGGTGTATTCTCAACAATTCTGCATAATCCTTATTTGGATCACCGAAAACCAAAATATCTTTATGATAATAATTAGTAGCTTTTGAAAGATAGTTAATTCTCATCTCAACATTGCCACCCGGCGTCCACATATCACTCAGCCATAACGATGCCCGTTGGTTTGGATCATTTGTTGAATGAACAAATGTATCACCATAGAACGAAAAATTCCACTTAGAGTTAGCCACTAACGGACGCCAATATGTACTGTTTATTTGCTTGGCTGCATTAACTTGAGTTTCTCTATAAGTCTCAGCCAATTCTCCCCATGGTAGTTCATTGGTTATTGCCGCCATCGCCTCGTTAAAGCTGTGGTAATACGGCACCATGAGCGGTGGCTCGTTTTCATGTCCGGGTCCTGCAGGGATCGGGACGTTACCGCCAGGGTAGTTTATCCATTCACCATTAGCATTCTTTACATAGTTTACAAGTCCCGTTTTTTGATTCCATGCCACGCCATTCACCAAATCCACCATACCTCCATTTGCTAGGAATTCCGCTCTGCCAGGGGCTTCGCTTGCCCAGATCTCAGCATTAGATTGTATGGAGGGGGGTTCCCCTGCGTCTCCGATACTTTCTCCTGATATAATATTTGCGCCAAGACTATCACCCTTATCTACAAAACTTGCCAAGACAGTACCATTTAAACTAGGTAGCTCATCAGTACTCGCACTCGCCAATTTCAGCTTACGAGCATCTCGGCCTTTATCCTGTGGGACGATTAGATTCAATTCAACCACTCCGTCAGGACTTGACTCAATCGTAAACAGTGGTACATCAGAATTTAGAGCACCCAAAGCAGAAAGCTCAGTTATTGCTACGCCAAGATCATTTAATTTTGTCCGTGGCGTAAGTGTATTTATATGCCAATTACCTGGTTCACCATCAATCATGACTGAACTAGCTCCTGCCAGTCCCTGCTTTGAAGCTACATACATTTTATCTCCGATTGTAAAAACAGCAATTTGACCATTTTTATCATGCCCAGGCCTTCCCTCTTCACGACTTGCCTGGGCAGCGTTTTGGTGAACATTAATTACTGCTATAGATGATGTCTCGGGGATTACTCCAGAACTAACGGCGGCAGCTGTTACCTCTTGTTGTATTTTTTGGATTAGTTCACTTGACTCTGCGGGGAGTGGACTTGCATTTGTGGCATAGGCTAAGCCTAATTGGCTTTCAAAAAATTGACCAGGCAACACGCTAGACAGTGACTCTGCTGTTGTAACCCTAGCAAAATCTACGTGATCTCGAGTCCACTGCTCCACCCCAGAAGGCATAGGGCCTAGCATTGCTTGATAAACATGATTAGAAGCTCCAAGATCTGCCCCACTCGCACCAGATATATTGGTTCCATCATCAGATAAGTCTAGAGAATGGCCACCTTTAATTCCACCGTGTGCTGCTGCACCAGCTGGGTGTACATCCAAAAATCCTGTTCCCAAAGCTACCGCAGCAAATCCAAAAAGAGTCAGCCAACCTTGTTTGCTTCGTAAAGCATCTTTGTATGTTTTAGGATTTAATAATCCTTCCAGGATGATATGTCCAAATTCACGTTGTCTGATATCACTAGCCAACCTATTTTCGCCTAACCCAACCAGTATTCCATGAAGGTGATTCAATTCAGCGGCGTTTGTTTGTTCTGGTCTTGGTGAATTCATATGTTTCTCACATTATAGGCCAAACAAATAACAGAGTCAAATCCAGGGTGGGGACGGATATGTCCGCCATACACATCATGTGTGTATCCCATAGGATCATTGCCTCTACCTCCCACTATACCACTCTCCTCCCTGCCTGCAAATTCCCGCCTTCCGAGAGCCTTCCGGGAGACTCCCGGAAGGCTATTTTCAGGGATTTCCAAAATGCTATCATTATTCTAATGCCATCAAAGCATAGTATTAAAGAATACGAACCCGGTGCTTACTACCACATCTACAATCGTGGCGTAGAGAAACGCACAATTTTCCAGAATGAGGCCGACTACAAAACATTTCTCGGTTATCTCCACCTCTATCTCACCTCGCCCGACCTTCCGGGAGACTCCCGGAAGGCGAGACCAATTTCTAAACCTCTCAAAAACTACACACAAAATATTTCCCTCCAGTCCTACTGCCTCATGCCCAATCACTTCCATTTATTTGTCAGGCAAAAAGAATACGATGACATCTCCCACTTTATGCGTTCTCTCATGTCAGAGTACGTCAGATATTTCAACACTAAATATGATCGAATTGGCAGCCTCTTCCAAGGACCATACAAGGCTGTCAAGGTAGTATCCGAACAACAATGGGTCTACCTGACCAAATATATCCACCGCAATCCACTCGATCTTTCGCCCTTCCGGGAGACTCCCGGAAGGTTAAACGAATACAAGTATTCTTCATATCAAAACTATTTAGGTTTATTCCAACAAAGCTGGGTAAATACCGTTGATATTCTTGATCACTTTTCAAACAGCTCAATCAAATATCAAAAATTTGTCGAAGATGCAGATGAAATTACTCCAATTTACAAAGTGGCATTAGATTACGACTAAAGTACCTTCCGGGAGTCTCCCGGAAGGATAATCCCTAGCTGCTTCTGTGCCTCTCCGATCAGGTCATACGCCGAGAAAAACGTCCCCACTTTTTGCTCTAGTTCTTCTCCAGCTTTTTTATTTACCATACTTGCTACCACACATGCAGCCATCGCGCTTGATTTGGCATATAGCCCGGCAACTAGCCCCGCCAGCACGTCCCCGCTCCCCCCTTTGGTCATCCCAGCACTTCCTCCTGCTACTTCTACGCTCTCGGTGCCATCCGATATTTTATCTATCACTCCCTTTTCTAACACAGTAATTCCCAATTGCCCAAGTTTGAGATTTGGATTTTGATTATTGGTTATTTTTCCGAGCAATATGTTTATTTCTCGGAAATTTGGCGTCACGATCATGTTTTTGTTGAGGAGTTTGGGGTCTACTTCCTGTAAAGCCCCTCCATCCACCACCCATTTTTTATCAGGATATTTTGCCAAAAAATAGTTAACTATTTCGCGTGTATTTTCATTATTTTGATTTTTAATATTAATATTTTGGATTTGTTTGTAATTTGGTGCTTGGTCATTGGAATTTATGGTGCTACGCACCATCCCCGGCCCTATCAGGATCACATCATCTTCTTTTATGTAATGCTCTACTTCTTCCCACGGCACCACAATCCCGTCCCAAAACTTGTCCTTGGCTCGGCCTCGCATCAGCTCATTATTTTCTAAAACAGGTGAGGAAAAGTGCACCATATCCACTATTTTTGCCGCCATCGATGCCGACCAAAAAGAGGCAGCATGGAACAGTTTAGACCCCCCTATGACCAGCACCCGCCCGTTCTCCCCCTTGCGACTATCCGATCTGGGCAGTACTATTTCCTTTACAAAATCTCTGGTCATGGCTATGATTATACGAGATATAATTAAAAAAGGAGAACTTGTATGTCACAAACAGAAATTGAACAGGAAAATAACGAAGAAATGATGGACAAATCCGCATCCGGTGAAATTACAATTTGGAGAAGACTCCAAGCAGCATGGAGACAAATATTTTCTAGACAAGGTCAACTCGAAGACAAAATGATGAATGATTCAGAAGATGAAGTATAGATAAAAAAATTGCTTGCTAAATTCTCACCACCTCCGCCCCAGACAACATCGCTATCACTTCTTCCTCCGCGCTCGTGATGATCGT
>JBAQEX010000023.1:0-4183 GCA_049286965.1 Microgenomates group bacterium
GTAGTGTAGGGTGGATTGAGATTGTAGGAGATGAAGCGGCAACAGTGAATGCTAATAGACTAGGAGAATTTAATGTAACTGGGGCATGGTTTGCACTGGGGACAACCTCTGGCACTTCTAATCAAACTATGCAAATTCCAAACAATGGTTTGCTGCGGTATGCAGCGGGGGTATTTATCGAAAAAACTGCTGGACAGGCTGATTATGAGTTTTATCCAAATGCTGGCACAACTACCACTACTGGGACGGAAGCAACCAGGGGAAAAGTAGTCTGGATCAGTAACGCTGGGCTTGTGCGGATTGGCAACTCGGGGGCGGCGACCAATGGGTATACACCGACTGCAGGACTAGCGGTAGTAATTGGCAATATATTTTTTGAAAATTGCACAACTGCCGCGCGGACGGCAAACGTAATCCCCAACTCGACTATTGCTACTCGTTATGATTTTACCTGTACTGGTGGGGGAGTGGTAAATATAGATAAGTGTAATATGGCTTGGTACGGCTCATTTTCTCAGGGTTATTCGATTCAACTGAGTAATTCTGGGTTTGTGGACGGGATCTTGTTGTCGGAGTGTGCTACACCTTGTATTTGGACCAAGGTGGGGGTGGGGAATAAACCTACAACGGCACTCCTCATGTCACCACTCACCATGACCCTCGATTTTGCGGGAGGTACATTTACCGACTGCGTATGGGCGAGGGTCTCGATGGCATCATCGGGATCTCATACTAACACGTTAACAGATATAACTGGTTTTGCTTTTGTGCGCAACACAATCAGGGCCAATACGATTAAAGGGAATGCCACGACTTACGCGATTAATGGAACCCGTCTGAAACAATGTACTTGGACTAATCCAACTATTATTCAGGGTCCAATGGCTTTTGTAACCTGCGATGGGATTACTGTGACGGATATTGTTTATGCTAACTGTGTTTCTGGGACGACGGTCACGACCTATGCCACCTATTTTTATCTGCTTTCGGCAAATACGATTAATTGTACTTTTTCTGGTGGGACGATTCCCGTGACCAATACCCAGCCGTATACTGCCTTACTCTCGATGACTACCGGCTGTGCCAATATAAAGCTTAGGAGTATTGGGTCCCGATCTGCACCCCTGACATTGGGGTCTGCGTCGGCGTGTGGGCTGATCTACACAATCCCAAATGCTGGGGCTTGTTTTGATATCAAAGTCCAGCGAGTATATTGTGCAAATACCAGAACTGGCATCATGACGGCGGACAATTCTTCTAAAGGGATAATTGAGGAAAATGTGTGGGGAGATTATGCTGATGCAAGTGATGTAATGGCGGTTGTGAATATGGAGCGCAAGGGGATGGGTGGGACTGGTGCGCTCACGGCGCAAACTTCGGTATACGGAACCCATTGGAGAGATGGATTTAACTCAACAACAGCGGGGAGAATTGCGATATTGATGAATGAGCCAACTAGCGAAACTACCAGTCAAGTAGCACTCTTGAGCGGAGCAGCATTCACCTCGGTTGGCGGGTTGTATATGCCAATTGTTTCACAGTCTGCTACTTTTACGATGCCCAATTATCTGATTGGGCATACTGGGTTTGCCAATACGGCACTAGTGATGGCGGGGGGGACTGCCACAAACTACACTTACGAATATGCCATAGATAAAAATGATGGGAATGGTTTTACTGCCATGACTAGTGCTAGTTATACTGCCACAACACTCGGGACTGCGCTAAGCGGAATTACGGGGATAGATGCGTCGCTTGGCTTTAAGCTAAAACTAAAAATTACGACTGGGACTACAAACGCAACTGCCATAACTAGCATATATCTAACCACAATATCCACAACAACGGCTCAGGACTACCAATACCCCCTAGATTTGACGACCGTCACAATTAACAATCCCATCTTGGGTTCGAGCTATGAGATTTACAACCAGACGACGACGAGCCAATTGGCGATCGGGGCAATCACAGCTGATCCACATATTGTGTCAGTCATTGCTTCCCCTGGAGATACTCTGCGAGTGAGACTGAGGAGGTCTAAAGGGCTATTGATTTATGAATCCCAAACAGCTAATTACGGGGTGGGCAATATTTTGGCGGGTCTAAGTAGCGGAGCAACAGCGGTGATTGCAGCAGATAGCGACAATGGCACCTCGGGGATACTGACACTCGAGAATATTGTTGGAGTATTCCAGGATAATGAAATAATTCAAGATGACCAGGGAGGGAGCGCAACTACAAGTGGAACGGTTGGAGGTAAATATATCCCGTTTGAGACTAACGCGGTTGTATCTTCTACTCTCACGGCAAGCGTGTATGCGATCCAAGCACAAGATACTATAGCGACTTAGGGGTAAATTTTGATTGGCCAATAGAATTCAAGAATTTTTTGCCGTGACTGGACATATTTAACAGAAAGACAACTTTTTGAACTAAATCATTGAGACTCAAATTGCTTTTGACTATGTAGTCTCCAGCACCCAGGGCGTAACCTCGATCGATATCGGATTCGCCATTTAAATTGCTGGCAATAACGACTGGGATTTGTTTCCATAGCGGATTTTGCTTCATCTGTGAAAGGATGTCAAAGCCGTTTTTCTTGGGGAGTAGGAGATCGAGCAAGACAATTTGAGGGATGAGTGCGCGCAGTTTGGTGAGGGCAATGTCACCGTCGCCGGCAATGACTACCTTAAAACCAACAGAGACGAATTTGTCACGCATGGTACTGGCTAAGAGGGTATCATCTTCGATGATCAGAAGGAGTGGTTTTTGAATCATAAAACTATAATACCTCATTTGGGATAGTTAACGTAAATGTTGTTTTTGCGTCTTTGAGACTGGTAAAGCTCAATTCTCCACCCAATTTGTGTGCGATGAGTCGAGCTAAATAGAGTCCTAGACCATTGCCGTCTGGTAAACTAGCTCTCGCATTGTCGGCGCGGTAAAAGCGAGTAAATATTTGAGGGATTGATTCCCTGGGGATGCCGATTCCTAAATTTGTGATTGAAAGGACGAGATTCTGGTGATCTTTTGTCGCGATTAGATTGATGGTCGAGCGAGGCGAGGCATATTTAATCGCGTTGTCTAACAGAATGCGGATAATTTCACTCAGTAGGAACGGATCTGACATGATGCGAGATATCTTTGACTGAGAATTAATTTTAAGAGATTTTTGTTTAGAGTTTTGGTACATTTCTTGGATTATGGCAGCGATAATCTCTTTGAGATTGAGTTGTTGAGTGCGAGGGGTGAGCGTGCCTGACTCTAGACGCGAAATATTCAAGAGAGTTGAGGTAAGGGTAATGAGGCGGAGGGTGGTCGCGTGAATATTGGTAATACTATAATATTGTTTTTTGGTATAGTCAGACTTTGATTCGAGCAACGATTCTGAGAGCCAGCGAATTGCGGTCATGGGTGAGCGAAGTTGGTGAGACGCAAGTGAGACAAACTCGTCTTTGAGTTTGTCAATATTTTGCAGTGATTTCATTTGTTTAATGATGAGTTGTCCGCCAATCTTTTGAGCGAAGAAAAATGAGATCAGACTAATGCCTAGAATGAGGGCGAGACTGCTCAATAGTGACTCTCTGGTTGATTGATATAGTAGACTGCGGGGCATGCCAACGGCGACATAGGCAGTATGGGTGTTGTCGAGAGAAGTAAAGGTATAAAATCGCAGAATATTATCGATACCTACTTTGGTTGTTTGCCCGTGTCCTTTGGTGAGGATTTCTTGGACGAGGGCGTCGCTGGCAAAGTTTTTGCCAATTGCTGATTCGGTTTTTGGGTGTCTAGCCAAAACTGTTCCATTTTTGTCTAAAATATTGATAACTAAATTTTGAGTCGGGATGTCGAGATTACTGACAAAATCAGAGATCCAATCGAGTGAAAGTGAAGCGTAAATCAAAGAATTTTGGTCGATGGGGTAAGCAAAATTGATGACAGAGTTGCCTGACTTGGTGGGGTAGTAGGCACCGATTGAAAATCCATTACTCTTAATGGTTTCTTGGATTAGATCAAGAGAGGGTGGATTGACTAGGGCCTGTTCCAGATCGGCCGCACAAACAATTTCCCCATTTTTTGTTATGACGCCAAAGTTGGTGTAGCGGACGTAATTGTTTTTGAGATTATTTAAAAATATATTACATCCACCTGGATGGCCACTGATGACACTTGGGGTAGTGGC
>JBAQEX010000024.1:0-25855 GCA_049286965.1 Microgenomates group bacterium
GTACGGTGATAAGTGATGTATCCATGTTCATATAGCGACTGTGCTATCTGCATGGTCATTTTGGCGCTCCAACTAAATACATTGGATCCAGCTCTCTGCAGTAGCGAAGTGGTAAAAGGTGGGTACGGTGAGCTATGTTGCTCTACCTGTTCTATGTCACTTACTTTGTAACTTGCCACTTCCAAATCAGCTATTATTTTCTGTGCTTGCTCACCATTATTTATTTTGACGGGTTTCCCTTGGATTTTATACAACTGTACTCTTAGTTCCGATCCTTGCGATAGCAGGTGATCGGAACTTTGCGGCCCAGACAAATCAGTAAATATCTCCCAGTATTCCTCAGGCACAAAAGCTCTTATTTCTCTCTCTTTATCCACTATCAGTCGCACCGCCACGCTCTGTACGCGCCCGGCCGAGAGCCCTCTGCGTACTTTCTTCCAAAGTACTGGTGATAGCGTATAACCTACGAGTCTATCCAGTACCCGTCTAGCTTGCTGTGCGTTCACCATTGGCATGTCCACAACACCAGGATGTTTGAGTGCTTCCTCGATCGCAGTCTTGGTGATTTCATGGAATGTCACTCTACGAAAATCATGTTTGCCAAGGAGATATTGTACGTGGAATGCGATGGCCTCTCCTTCGCGGTCAGGGTCAGTTGCCAGATATATAATCGCGGCGTCTTTGGCTAGTTTCTTTAAATTAGCTACGTTGGCTTTCTTACTAGATAACACTTCGTACTTTGGCTCAAAATCATGTTCAATGTCGATAGCCAGCCCTCCGCCCTTTTCCGGCAGATCCCTCACATGCCCCATCGATGCCTCGATTTTGTAAGCATTTCCCAAAAATTTGGTGAGCGTTTTGGCTTTGGTTGGCGACTCAACAATTACTAAATCCATACGTACTAGGATATCACATGACACAGTTCATCAACTATTTTACCCACTACTCCCTCAAGTATTTTGCTCTCTTCACTATTAAAGTCCTGCAAACTATACACCACTCCCGGCACTCCCTTATTCCCTCTTACTAATCTATTCTCCACGCCCACTCGCACGTTCCAAAATTTATCAGTCCCTAATTCCTGTTCTACAGAGTGTAGTCCGTTGTGTACTTTAGGGCCCTTCCCGTGCTGGATTTTGTAGTTACCCAGCTGGATATCCAAATCATCATGGACAATATACAAATCATCAAACTTTACCTTATAAAAGTGGCAAATTTTAGCCACGGCCATCCCACTATCATTCATAAACGTTTGCGGTTTCACCAATATAAATTCTTTTGTTTGGATGATTTCTGATTTAAATTTGTTTGTTATTTGGAATTTGGAATTTGGAATTTCTCGATGCGCCAACTCATCAAGCACAACAAAACCAACATTATGTCGCGTCGAGATGTATTTCTCTCCTGGATTCCCTAGGCCTACGATTATTTTCATGTAAGTATTGTATCAGGACTCTCTGCACTAACAAATAAAAAAGGTTGACGGATAAAATTTTGCCGACATTACAGGCGCGAAGCAGCATGTACCGGAGGTCACAAATTTTCGTCCGACAAGCTTTTTCAACGTGTGGATGTTTACAAAAATTTCAATTGTGCCATCAAATCATCTGGACTATACACCGGTATCCCCCCATTCCGGATGATCTCTACGCTCCCATGATAACTCATTTGGTTGATTGGCCCAGACACTACGTACACATTTTTGCCCTCATCAGCTGCCGCAGACACTGTGATTTTTACCCCGCTCCGCCTCGGACACTCCATTACTAGTACTGCCTGCGATAGATGCACCATCAGTCTGTCGCGAGCGCGGAATTTGTCTGGCGTTGGCGCCACTCCCTCACCGTATCCACTCACTAGCAACCCGCCATTTTCGGTAATTCTCTTTTTCAAACCCTCATGTTCTGGCGGGTAACATTGATCGACTCCATGTCCCAGCACTGCGAGGGTTGACCCCTTAAAGTCCAGCGCCGTCTCGTGTGCCACTCTATCTATTCCGCGGGCGAGCCCAGAGACTATACACCAATCATTTTCTACCAACTTCTTGACAAATTCTCTAGTCATCTCTCTACCATACGCACTCATCCACCGCGTCCCCACCACCGCGATCCGTTTCATCTGCAAACACTTTTGATTCCCCAACAAATATAAATCCGCCACAGTTTCATATTATCAGAAATTAATACCCTCCTCCGGAGTTTCTTACTCAAGCGGAGGAGGGTTATTATGGTTATCTACGCATGTGCCCATTTTCATCAACCTCCTCACCCAATCCAGTAGCGTCGGTAGTCTGGTTCGCCATCTTTTTTAACGCGTCCAATTGAGCTAGTTCTTCTAATAAATCAGAATACTGACCATCTGGTGCACTAGACTGATCTACTAATTCAATTTGCCTAACTGCCATATTTCTCACCTCCTTTCAATTTTTGACATTAAAAAACCCGCCTCTTTGGTGCGGGTTTGTGTCATTTTGCCTTTTAATTAAGCTTTGTTACACCAAACCCGTCGACCCCCAAATGAGGAGGTGTTTGACGATAATGGTATTAAAACAAGCTTGTCTGTTCATAACTTTTGTTAGTATCGCAAAAAATTAGCTCTAAGACAATATATCAAACTATCTCAATTCTCCCTCGTCCCCATCCACTCAACCAGCATACACATCAGATCCGCCTGCGAGGACTGTCCTTGCAGGCCCGCCACGATCTCAAGTGCGAGATTCATATGTTCCTTTATTGCCGCCTCGGTCGCGTCTTTGCCATACATCGTCGCAAATGTTACTTTCCCTTTCTTATCTTGCCCAGCGGGTTTACCAGTTTGATCTGTGATCCCCCATACTCCCAGCCAGTCATCACGCAGCTGGAATACCCATCCCAGTTCCATCCCATATTTTTCTAAATTAGTTATCAATTTTTGGTCCGCTCCCCCAAGCGTCGCCCCAAGTACCAGGGGGAGTACGCAGCTGTATTCACCACTTTTTAGTTCGAGGATTTGCAATATTGTTTTCTCATCTGCCACCTCTAGTCCATCCAGTGTCTGACCGTATCCAACTCTCGTAAAATATTTCCCCCACACCCGCATTGCATTTATGATTTGAGAATTTGAGATTGGAGAATTAAGGCCCGAGATTATTTCTATCCCCCACCCAAATGTATAATCCCCTGCGAGCATCGAGACGAAGTTGCCTACGTGCCTATCCTCATATCTCGCGATTATCGTTTTTACTCCCCGTCTCAAAGTATCTTTATCCATAAAATCGTCTTGAATCAGTAGACCCAGGTGAAACAACTCCATCATCGCGGCTGCCTTGATTACCTCATCATTCACCTCTTGTCCCGATAGCTCATATCCCAAAATTGTCAGCATCGCCCGCAGTCGTTTGCCCCCAACCGATAGCTCTTTCATCGCCGTTAAAATTGGTATCAAATGCGGTGACAAATCAGCAACCTCATCCATGCGCCTCGCAAGCTCATTCTCAATCTCCCTATCCACCCGCTCTTTATATTTTTGGATAAAATTTCTCAACGCGACTTGCATTACCAAATTCTACCATTAAGCGCATCTTGCATCTCCGGATTTATACATCCGGCTTTTTTTTCTTCCCAAGCATTGAGACTCATACCAACAAAGGTTCTAAAATTTGCGTCGCTCGGACTACTCGTGATGGCCTTAAAAAGACATAGTCCCAATACACCAGCACACCCAGGACAAAGTTTTTTTGCTTGAGCCGCAACGACTGCATCCCATATCTTTTTTTGCTCTACGCTTAATTTCATAGGCGAGATTATAGGCCATTTACACTAAAAGTCTACCCTCTTTCAGCACGATCCTACCATCAATAGTCAAAACCGACCCTGGCAGCCTCATGTCCTTTACGATATCCCAGTGGATCGCACTCTCGTTTTCTCCCCCGCCTTTTTTACTTTTGTACGCTCTCCCCAAAGCCATGTGGATCGTGCCCCCGATTTTCTCGTCAAACAAGGTGTTTAGCATCGCCCGCTTGATATTAAAGTTTGCCCCAATTGCAAACTCGCCTAGATATTTCGCCCCAGGATCGGTTTCTAGCATTTTTAGCAGTGCCGATTCTCCTCGCTCAGCCGCCGCCTTAATTACTTTACCGTCCTTAAAATCTAGATGGATCCCCGACACTTCACTTCCGTAGGCTAAAGTGGGTAGGTCAAAATATACCTCCCCGTTCACCCCGTCAGTCACTGGTGCCAGAAAACACTCACCATCAGGTATATTGCAGTCACCATAACACGCACAAGCCGTACGCCCCGCTATATTCACATACAAATCCGTCATTTTGCCCACCACGTGGATTTCACTTCCTTTGTCCATCAATTGCTCAAGTGCCTTGAGGTCATGCTCCATCTTCTTGTAGTCGACCAAACACGAATCAAAATAAAATTGTTTCAGCCAGTCATACGACACTCCTGCTTCCTGCGCCATGGCTGGCGTCGGATAGTAGGTCAGCACCCAGCGCTCAGAGTCGATCATCGGGTCCATGAGCGGTCGCATCAGTTTAGACCGGATTGCTAGTTTGGCTGGGTCTACCTGTGCTAGTTCACGACTATTAAATTCTGAGTAAATTCGGATATAACAATCCGCCCACGCGACCTTTGTTTTTATCATTTCCTCAGGCACGTAGTTTAGTTGCCACTCGTTTGCTTGCTCAAAAAACGCATAAGACATCCCCGTCGCCTCTAGGTCAAATACAGGGTATGCCCCGCGTTTTAGCACCTCGATAAACACAGCTTTGCCTAGCGGCATCCCATCTTGTGACACGGTGATCAGCACTTTTTCTTTGGCCTTCACCTTGACCGAGTGGTCTACCAATATTTTGGCTAGTTCAAAATCTTTTTCGCTTGGTTGCATGTTCAAGAGTATACATGAGATTTGAGAATTTGAGAATTTATGATTTGAGATTATTTCTTCGTCACCGTTAAAAGTACACTATCGCTTTCATTTAACGATATCTCCCTGCGCAAACTACTCCCGACGCTCACTTCTGTATTTAATACCCGCCCCGACAAATATTCTTCTTTGACACTATATAACCCACTAGACAATCCTACGATCGTGAGCGGGAATACTTCATCATGACTCCCTACGCTATCATAATTTGTGGCCAATACCCGTATGACCCCACGATCATCATAAGTCGATAAAGCAGTCACGTACGTACCATTCCCTATGACCGGTAGTTTGGCCCCGTCTAGTTTTGAGATCATTTCCAGTGCCTTAAACCTAGGTTTCTTTTCTACTGCCCCGTACTTTGGATTTGTGAGCATCCCCCACCCGCCATGATATTTTTTGTCTCCTGGCGCCCCGTCCATCACTTCAAATGCGAGGATCAAATCTATCGCCGAATCAGCTAGGGCCGCATTAACTGCCAAAAAATGCGCCCCCGCCCACCTGCCGTCATACGCGCTCGACCTCTCTGGATTCACCCCCCACTCACTGATATACAGGTCTTGCGACCGCGCAATCCGCGTTTGCATCATCTCTTTAGCAGTTGTGACGTCTTTGACAAAATCATCTACGTTGGCGCTATATCTATGCCACGAAAAAAAGTCGATCCGGACCGTACTATCCAACTTGTCATAAAACCCAGTTACCCAGGCTGGATAAAATCCCGTGGTGGCAGGTCCACCTATTTTAAATGTTTTTGTGCCACTTACTCTGTTTGCTGCATTTGCCGCCACGCTATAGAGCGTCACATAATTTTTAGACCCACCCATTTTCCACCCACCAAACAAATCTGGCTCATTCCACACTTCATAAATCACGCCCTCGATCCCGCCCCTGTAATCACGCGAGTAGTGAGCCACGGTGGCGGAGACCACTTGCCCCCACTCCCCCCAGTCGGTGGGGAAATCTAGGATATCCCCCTTTGATATGGCTGTAGGCATATAGGACAATGAAAAGTACGGTTTCGCCCCCGCGGCAGTGATATCAGCAATTAGCGCATCTAGTTTGGTCCAGTCATATTGTAGTCGGCCATCCACTTTGGATACTACGTTAAACCCGTCATAAATATGATCGATTCTCACATATTTTGTACCCACCGATTTCAGCAATCCGCTCGTTGCACTGAGTCGAAAATCCGAGTCGGGGAGTTTCTCAAAGCCCTGTGACACTCCGCTCCATATCTTGCGGATTGGAGCACCTGGTGCTGACACATCAACCACAATCGCCGCGGCTGCAAAACTAGCACCAGTCATGAGTCTCCACGCATTTATCGCCAAAGGGATCGTAAAGGGCAATAAAAAGACTAACCCCAAAACTATAGTGATACTTTTCCAGTTCTTCAGCCAAAATTTGCGCATATTTCTAGGATATCACAAACGCACTCAGGCGCGACTCACATACTCATCAGTTGCCGTATCTACTATTATCGTCTCGCCCTGTTTCACAAATAGCGGCACCATCACCTCGACCCCCGTCTCGATCGTCACTGGTTTCTTGGGCGCATTTACCGTATTGCCGGCTACAGCATCCGACGCTTCTATTACTTTGACCGTGACTTTCAGGGGGAAACGCACCCCAATTGGTTTACCTTCATAAAAACTCACAAACATTTTCATTTCTGGCAGTAAATATTTTTCTTTGCCTTCAAACAAGGCCTTCTCCACCTCAAACTGATCGTAGGTTTGGGGGTTCATAAAGTAATAGGTATCGCTGTCGCTATAGAGGTATTGCAGCTCGACTGTATCTACGTCCACTGTCTCCACCATCTCCGCCGATTTAAAAGTGTATTCGTAGACGTTGCCTGTTTTGACGTTTTTCATGCGAGTGCGTGCAAAAGCCGAGCCTTTACCAGGGAAGTAAAATTCACACTTCACGACCGCGCATGGCTGACCCTTGTAGAGGACAAACACCCCGGTCTTTAGTTGATTTGCGCGCATTGATGACATGAGGGAGATTATAAACCTGGAGCGGGGTTTATGGCAATGTAATACTGATTATTATTCGGGGAAATGCTGTTGATCTTCTTCATAATATGTAAATCCCTCTTCACCTACTTTAGTTTTACTCCCTGCATTAGCTCTTGCTTGCAACGCTGCAATCCCTATTCCGGCTTGTATAGCAATTGCATCCATCAATCCATACTTTGTTTGCAGCTGTCCAAAATTGGGAAACTTTTCACCACTTGTTAAATTCGCAACAATATCCCTTATTTGTGATGTATTCATATTTTTATTATCCCCTCTCTGTCAAACAACTCTGAAACCGGGAAAAACATGGTATCAGCAATATCGGGCACGTCGGCAAACAATGCCACTAGTCTATCTACCCCTACCGCAATCCCCCCCGTTTCTGGCATCCCGAGCTTTAGAGCGTCGATAAAATCGCTGTCCATGGGGTACTCAGTTTTGCCCAGTTTTTTACGTTCAGCCAAGTCAGCTTTACATCTAGCTTCTTGCTCTTTCCAGTCGGTTAATTCCGAGAAACAATTCCCCAGTTCCATGCCGCCCATAAACACTTCAAACCGCTCCGCGAATCGTGGGTCTGCCACTTTCTTCTTTGAAAGTGCAGCTTGGGAAACGGGATAATCATACAAAATCGTCGGCCCCTTTTGCCCCAATTTCGGTTCTATCTCATTAGCAATGATTTGATTCCAGATTTCTTCCCAGGTCGTGTTTTCATCCACTTTGTATCCTTTTTTCTTTCCCGCAGCTTTAAGTTTTGTTTCATCTAGCATCGTCTCGGTATCAATCCCACTGTATTTTTGGAAAGCTTCTGCGACTGTGATCCGCCCCCACGGCGACCCAATATCATACTTTCGATCTTGGTAGGAAATAAACAGTTCCGAACCTTGCGTGATCATAGGCGAGTGTTCGGAACTTCGGAGTTTTTGAAAGACATACCTCATCAGCCCCTCAAAATCTCGTGCGACGTCCATATAATCCCCCGGGGTCCTATACCATTCAAGTATGGTAAATTCTGGGTTGTGTCTACTACTACGCCCCTCACCATTACGGAAAGACTTGGTGATAGTAAATATGCTCCCGCTCCCTGCACAAAGTAATTTTTTTAAAGCAAACTCAGGGGATGATGGTAAAAACCCGTCCCAAGTATTCCCCTGATCATCTTTTAGCTCAGTTTTAAATACTTCTAAAAACGGTTCAGTTGACGGCGTAGGTAGCAGTAGTGGCACTTCGGCTTCGTGAAATCCCTTACCTTTAAAATAGGCTCGGATGCCGTCAATTACCTGCTCCCTCACCCAGTATTGCTTCCACAATTCTGGATTATTTTTAAGTTTTTTGAATGTTTTCATGTTTTAAAACATAGTAACAATTAATATCTCAGCCGCGCACCGACTTTTACTTTTTTCAGCAGTCGTACGTCAGTCAGCAGTTTGCCACATCCCCGCACTACCGCCGACATGGGCTCATCCGTCACCCACACAGGCATCCGGGTCGACTCCGAGACCATTTTGTCTAACCCGCGGATCAACGACCCACCTCCTGCCATCGTGATCCCGTGCTGGATGATATCGGATATCAGCTCAGGTGGAGTCTCTTCAAGCACGTCCATCACCGCCCGCACGATCTGCTGGATCGTAGGAGCTAGTGCTTCTCTCACTTCAGTTGCGCTAAACTTCATCGATTTTGGCAATCCGTTAGAGAGGTCGCGCCCCCTCACCACTATTTGCAGTTCCTTTTTGTCATCAGGTGCTACCGCGCTCCCGATCTGTACCTTTACCTCTTCGGCCGTAGTATCGCCTAGTAATAGTCCGTACTTTACGCGTGCAAAATGGATGATCGCTTCTGTCAGTTCATCCCCCGCGATTCGCAGTGATTTGTTTAGCACAATTCCGCCCAGTGAAAGAATCGCGATCTCCGTGGTCCCGCCTCCAATATCTATGATCATCTGCCCTCGTGGCTCATCAATCGGCAGCCCCGCCCCAATGGCCGCCGCCATCGGCTCCTCCACTAGATACGCTTCCCTCGCCCCCGCTTGGATTGCTGCCTCAGATACCGCCCGCCTTTCGACCTCGGTCACTCCCGAGGGGATCCCAATGATCACTTTGGGTCTGGGTATTTTGGCGATCCACGGCGAGCTTTCATGTACTTGTTTGATATAAAAGTCGAGCATGGCTTCAGCCCCGTCGTAGTCCGCAATCACCCCGTCCCGCAGCGGGCGGATAGCCTCAATTGCTTCGGGCGTTTTGCCAGCCATCAGTTTGGCCTCGGTCCCAATGGCCAGTACCGCCCCGGTCCGCTTGTGCCTCGCAATATAGCTAGGCTCGCGGATCACGATCCCTTTACCTTTGACAAAAACGAGCGTATTGGCAGTCCCCAAATCGATCCCCATGTCCTGCGAAAACATACCAAGTAGTGCATTCAACATGCCTCACATGATACCACAGTCTGGATATGAGTGACTCAATAAATATATCTTAAAAGATCAAAGAATATCAATCTAAAAAAAATACTACTACCAAAGTTCTTTGAAATATTTTTTCGACATACGAGCAACTATTCAAGATAAATTTGCGCGACGCGAAGCAGACAAGCAAATTTTTCGTGATAGTAGCGCAATCCGGAGAAAAAATATAAGAAGAATTTTGGATAGTCACCTGTTATAATTTTTACATGCAAGTAGTTATCCAAACCATCATCTATCTCCTGACCATCTTTATCCCCCTCACCTTCACCATCATCAACTCCGAACTTTTCGAATTCCCCAAGTTCATCATTCTCTTGTCAGGCACGATCGCGATTGTGCTGGCCTGGGCGTTCCATATCTTCAAAACCAAAGATATCAATTTTTTCAAACCCAATTTGATCAGCTATTCGCTCCTGACAGTCCTAGCCACCCAAGCCCTCGCCACGATTTTCTCTATCCATCCCTACACTAGTTTCTGGGGTTACTACTCACGTTTTCACGGCGGTCTCCTCACCACCATTTGCTACACAGTCATCTATTTTGCGGCTCTCAAATGGATGGATACAAAATCTACCCAAAAGTTAATTAAAATATCCATAGGTACGGCTATTTTTGTAGGCCTATATGCCATCTTGGAGCGTCTAGGCATCGACAAATCGTACTGGATCCAAGATGTGCAAAGTCGCCCCTTTTCCACGCTAGGCCAACCCAATTGGCTAGCCGCCTACATGATCCCCAACATCTTTTTGGCAATGTATCAAATAACATCAAGTAAAAAACCCAGCTTTTGGGGATACGCCTCCACTGGTGTACTCATTGTCGCGCTCGTCCTCACGCGCTCCCGCTCGGGTCTGATTGGATTTTTACTTTCGCTTGTTACCTACTATTTACTCCTCGCCCGCCAATTCAATTTTTCCCATATCAAAAACAGCCTCTTTATTTTTGCCACTATTTTTGTTGTATCCGCAATCACCCTGGGCAACCCATTCACTCCGTCCCTTACTAGTAAATTTTCCGCAAAATATCCTCCTGTGGTAGCTACCGGCACTTCCCTAGAAAACGGCGGTACCGAGTCGGGTGATATCCGCAAAATCGTCTGGTCCGGAGCTCTTAAACTAATAGAAAAATATCCAATTCTAGGCACTGGCCCAGAGACGTTTGCCTACACCTATTACTGGGCTAGACCCATCGCTCACAACATGACATCAGAGTGGGATTTCCTTTACAACAAAGCCCACAACGAATATCTCAATATAGCCGCAGGCTCGGGACTCATTGGACTCCTCGCCTACCTTTTTTTCCATCTCGCAGTCTTTATTGTAGGATTTACCAAAGTCCCCAAAACCAAAAAAGTAAATCAAGACGAATCCGACGCACTCCGCCATCTCTACCCCGTGCTCGCATCCACAATCGTCGGCTTCACGATCACCAATTTCTTTGGTTTCTCGGTGATCCCAGTTTATTTTATGATGATCGTAGTCGCGACCCTCGCCTCTACCCAAAAGCAACCTAGTATCATTGGTGAGCACATCTCTAGTACTTACTACCTCATTCTCCCCTTGCTCCTCATCTACCCTCTCTCTCTTTTTATGGCAGATGCAAATTATGCCAAAGGCAAAGCGTACTTGGATAGTGGCAAGCCAGCCGTAGCCCTGCCATATCTGCAAAAATCCGCAGGTGCTCGCCCTAGTCTCGACCTCTATCACGCCACGCTCGGGGAAATTTACGCACAACTTGGTCAGACAGAAAAAGCACTCAGCGAACTAGATTTAAACAAACAACTCAATCCCTATCACCTGAATTTTTACAAATCTCGCGCCAAGATTTATCTAACCCTTGCGACCCTAGACCCCAAATACCACGTGGGTGCTGCCAGTGAGTTAAAAAGAGCCAGGGAGCTCGCCCCCACTGACCCCAAGCTCGCCTACAATCTAGGCCTTGTCTATACTCGCCTCAGTGACTTGCCTAGTGCCGAAGATCAGTTAAAACAGGCTATCGCCCTCAAACCCAATTACCCAGAGCCCTACTATGCCCTCACGCTACTGTACGAACAAGACAAAAAAACTGACTTGATCCCCGATTTGCTTGCTAGTGCCAAAGCCAATCTCGCCACCTACTCCGCCCAGCTCAAAGAAAAAATCGAAAAATATATAAGTCGCTAATCATCTCAAGATTAAAGAACCTACCGTAGGAACTCCTTTTACGGCTTGTTGTGGTAATCCACGGTTTAGCAAGCGTATTGCCTCCAAAGACTCAAATACTCTTATCAGTGCTTTTGGGTCCCTATCTGCCAATTTAGCCAAATATGTTTGCCTGTCAGCCTCAGTCATTTTCATCAGCTTATCATGTACTATCATCTTGTCCTCCTATATTTTTGCCAAATATACCACGCAAAGATTAAGGAAAGATTAAAGCATCTCACAAAAACTAATGATAAAATAACAGGATGACACCACCCATTATCAATGTCCCCCACGCAGTTTTGCGCCAAAAATGCGTCAGCATCGGTCGCCTCACCCCTGAAGTACAGGCTCAAATCGACGACCTCAAACAGGCCATGATTGATGCCCACAATCCCGAAGGCGTCGGTCTCTCTTTCCCCCAAATCGGCTACTCTCTACGCGGTTTCGTCACCTATCTCGAGAAAAAAATGAAAGTCTACTTAAACCCCGTGATCCTCGACATGAGCGAGGAAACCACGCTCGGTGGCACGTCAGAGCGTCCCACGCTCGAGGGCTGCCTCTCGATCCCCTGGCTCTATGGCCCCGTTTGGCGCCCCAAAAAGATCAAAGTCCGTGCACTCGACGAGCACGGAGTCGAATTTGTCAAAACTCTCTCCAGTTTCCCCGCCCGCCTCGCCATGCACGAATACGACCACCTAGAAGGCGTCCTTTTTACCGATTACACCCTACGCGACAACTTGCCCCTTTATTTGCTAAACCAAGAGCAAGACAAATTTGTGGAAATAGCCGACCCCAGCACCGTGATCAAGTGGTGATCTTGTCCTATAATATAGGATTTGTGCTATAATCTCCGCCATGACAATACCAGCCGAAGGTTTACGTCCTCCCATTTATGCTCCCCTCCCCACAGGTTACGGCGAGACTGGCCAGCCGCTCTGTCAAGTAGATACTGTAAAAAGTTCAGATTTGTTACCCCCTTTTCAGTTGACTCCGTGCAAGCTCTCAAAAGACGAGAACGGCAAACAAATCTTAGAAATTACTCCAACAAACGATAACACCAACTCGCTCACTTTTATCTCTGTTCGGGACAAGATGTTTATCCACTTCAGTACTGACGAATACGTCAATGCTCAGATAATTTGTTTAAACCAGAAAGGCTTAGATTTTATAAGTAGTGGTATCTTGAGAAATTTAAGTTTTCATTTGACCAATGCTCGGGGGGTCACAGACAGCATTGAGGCACGCAGTGCCTGTTTTATCGGCAGTGATAGCGATTTTACCCTCCCACTAAATATACTTAGAAAAGACGGCGCTGAATCACTAGTTTATTTAAAGGGAGATGGACGCCACCAAATCTTGGTTCAAACCGTGGTGGAAAATGGAATCATGTACGTCGATTTCGCTGGTCAAAAAGTGACTCTATCAGAAATAGAGTCTGCCCTACGTACCGAGCTAGCTATTATGCAAGGCATCAAACCAGACAAGGTCCAATTGTCGACCTATCAGGGAGTTCTAAACATCGACGCCTTAGCCACTACCCAGGATCTCAAATTCATGATTCCCACCCCCATATTCACCCCAGAGTCCACACCTGTTCCAGAGACTCCCCTTCCTGGAGTTGCTTCCATCCCCGGCATTGCTCAAGCAGAAAGTGCCCCTACTCACTTTGAGTCCCCTATTGTCATCCCCCAATTACGGCGCGAAGGACCACCGGATTTCAAGGAAATCATCCATATCTCCAAAGGGGGGGGATACGAGTTTACTGTCGCCGAGCTTACTTCGTCACCTGCTGCCATCGAGCTCTACGAGCTGACCCAGCAACCAGGCTGGGATCCAGTAGCAATCGACAAAGCCGTCCTAGCGCTGAAAAAAGCCCAAAACAAGCAAAAAAATTGGATCCCTTCCTTTATCCGTAAATGGCTCCATATCAAAGATAAACCCACTCCGATCCAGACTTTATACAGCGATATTCTCTCGATTGACATCACCATTACCCCGCTCTTGAAATCAATCGCTTCCAATGGAGATATCACGACCATCGGTCTAGATGAGTCGGGCCAACTCGTGTATTTCAAACTCAAATCCGAAGACCAAACCCAGTACATCACCCAGCGCGTGACCGCAGGTGGCATCTACGACCCCTACGCCACCACCGATATTACCAAGATATGGGAAAATGCTAGCGAAAATCAGCACATTATAACCTCTCGACCCAATTGGGGTTCAATCCTGACCCCACCAAATGCAATTCCCAACTTGCCCACTCACCAAACCGTCAGTAATCTGATTGACGCTTGTTCAAAAACTAGTTATGGCACAAGTGTCCCCGTACAAGTGCTAAATGAGATTGGGATGGTCTCCTATGTCAACATCCCATCTTGTGCCCTCACCACTCCCATTGGTTTCAAAAACAAATCGGTAGTTCTAGTCGTCCGTACCCGCGATATCAAAGACATTCCAGAGGCCACAAGAGCTCAGCTGATCAAAATCTTTGGCACGGTACCTAGTGAATTTACTATCCTAGTCGACCCCCGCAATCTCTATACTACCCGCAAAGGAGTCCAAGGCTCAGCTTTACCAGAGTTCAATAACCATCGCTTTGACTCTGCGCCCAATCGTTTTGCACAGCGCTCCCTCACTCGCACCCTCTACCGCCAGCAAAAATCCACCTAACTATGCAATACTTGATCTATTTTAATTATAGGATATAATAACTATCTAATTCTCTTACCAACCAAAAGAATATAAAACATAACATGACACAAAAACCAGAACTTGTAATAAATAGACCTCAAAAATGTTATACCCCATATGAAGAGGATGTTAGAACAGACGAGGGATATCATCTTGATATTCAAATAGTCACGTTAATGGCAAAGGGGCAAGGTGGCATTGTAAATTGTCACGGTCTATCTGATCACAATACCACATGCCTAGCATTACCAAAAAAAAGAGGTTCTTGGGGCAAGAAAAAATCTGACACATGCGTGGACAAAAAACAATGCATTTTTTGGCGTATCGCTAAAAATCAACAATTTAAGGAGCTTCCCAAAGAGCTCCCCACTTTCAAATATCTTGAAGAAAACTATCCTGGAGGACCATGGAGGTGGGCATGTGACCATCAATATAGTACTAATGATGCAGAAAGAGAACAGGCAACTAGCTGGATATGCAACTGGGATTGATCAATAATTCAAACTTTATTACGCATTCTCGCTTAATCTCTCAATAAACTCTTCGATTTGCCTGGCAGACAACGACGGATTTCTATCCAGATAAGTCGACAAAACAATGCCTCGCTTAGAGTTAAAAGCAGCACTTGCCCCAAACTTTTCCATATAATCTCTGTACTTATCCAGTTTGTCCTTGCGCTCCATGTCTAGGAATCTCTTTCTATCTAACTGTTTTATGACATCTTTGAGTGCTTCTTCTTTATTTTGACCATCATATTTAGAGAGAAACATCTCGAGGGCTTTATGAGCTTGTTGAGTACCAATTTTTTTTATTCTGTCTCCCCATCCATAGTCAAAAGATGGGAATTGTTGTAAAGCCAGAGCGATAGTCTCTACCCCATAGGGATCACGATATCTACTGATTATATAATCCATTGTGGCCCACTGATCTGGAGTTTTACAAACATAACTCCCATCTGTGTCTTCCTTAAATCCAAATTCAGCTATCTGAGCTTTTTGCCTCTCACCTACTTTATCAAATTGAACATCCTCAGAGCGCCCATAAAAGTCATTCACGCCAGGATCACCTCCAGGCATAAATGTATTATATTGTCTTGCTGGTGGTTGGATCAAGCCAGGTTTTGCCTTCACACTAGAATCCGCCTGATCATGTCTTTTCCCAAACCATCTATCAACAAATTTCATATCTATTTATGTATTACTGTACCATGCCCTGTACCTATATTGGCTCCATTCAACTACGTCTACATTCGCCTCATAAGGGGGCGTGCTAATCAAATATCCAAGTAATCCTTGTGTTAATAGGCTCGCCCACTGACCACGTCCACCAGTATAAAATTCCTGATCTGGATAATGATATCCACTCGCACCTTTTTCAATCTCATTATTAAGAGTTTCTAGATAATATTTTTCATGTTTACGTTTATAATCACTACATTCGCCATGTTGTTTCTCAGCCCTACTAGACCAAATATCCCTGATGCTACCTAGGGGCAATTTTACCTCTTGTCTTGTTGGATTTACAAGCATTGTTTCATGTATGTATGGATAACTATCAGTGTCGGGATTATAAGTTATCACTGGCTTTCTAGCTATGGTAAATACATGTCGAGTATTTGGTTGATTTTTAGGGTGGGTTATGTCGACACGTGCTCGTACCGCAGCTGCTGGGATAAAGCCCTCTCTATCACTAATACCACTTGGGGCCGGCATATAATAACCCGTAAAAGTATCATGACCCCTATCTTTAGGGTATTTGATTTTATAGATCGCAATCTTCAACTCATCACCCTTAGCCTCGCGCTCACGCACAAGAGTACTCATCACATTCTCCACTCGATCAGACATCCAGGAGATATCTTTGTCCATCCTGTCATACATCTGTTGGAGGTATCCAGAAGTATACATCTCGCTTGGATCTTCTTCAATTCCATACCTACGATAATTACTCATATAAGCCTATATTATACGTATCTAAGACGCATTTTGCAATATCTATGGTTTTGGCGTGTTAAAATCACTCTATGTCACAATCTCTCATTTTTTTCGGCTCGGACCAGTACTCTGCAGTCGCCCTGCAAACCATCCTTCAGGGAGTCCTTCCGGGAGTCTCCCGGAAGGTCAGCGTCGTCACCGATCGTCAACCTGGTGGCTCCCCTGTCGAGCACCTCGCCCGTAGCCATAATCTCGAGTTTACCTACTACCCTACAACCCCAGAGGAAAAAATAGTTTTCAATGGTCTAATGGTCAAATGGTCTACCTCGCCGCAAGGCGGGTGTAATGGTCCAATTCCCCTCGGTCTCTGCGCATCATTCGACCACTTGATCCCCAAAGACGTGATCTCCCAGTTTGGGGGGCGTCTCTACAACCTCCACCCCTCCCTCCTGCCACAATACCGCAATGTCAGCCCCGTCCAGTACGCCATCGCCATGGGAGATAAAGAGACCGGCATCACCCTCTTTCGCATCTCCCCAGGCATCGATGACGGCGAGATCATCGCCCAGGTCACCGAGCCCATCTTAGCGACCGACACCACCCCCACCCTGACCACTCGCCTCTTCCAAAAGGGTGCAGCCCTTTTCCTCGATGCACTCCCGGATTGCAAGGTTACGAACCTTGCAAAGACTATGGGACCCCTAATCTTTACCCATCGCCTCAACCGCGACTCAGGCTATATCGAGTGGAGTATCCTCGAACAACTCCTTGCTAATAAACTCGTAAGCCCTGGAGATACCAAAAACGAGCTCCTCGCTCTCCGCCTCAATAAAATTAAATCCTCAGGTTTGATTATTGATAATTGGTTATTGGTGATTAACGATCTTATTAGATCGTTATACCCCTGGCCTGGGGTCTGGTCCCTAGTGCCCACTAAAAAAGGCGAGCTGCGCATCTCCCTCGAGTCCGTGACGCCAGAGGTTACCCTCAAACTCGCCGGCAAACCCAAACCCATCTCTTATGCAGACTTTAAAAAGTACTATCTTCTCTGAACCCCCTATAGTATAATACTATTCATGATGAGAGGTACAGGAGATTTGCTAAGCGAAGCATTTGTAGGTATAGAACATCTCACTCGCCCAGTAAAATTTAACAATCAGGCCTATCTCCTTGAGATTCTACTCCGACAAACGGTCGACCTGATTGGAGCTAGTCAATTACTCACGGCCACATTTTTTCAGGGGTCCAAAGCAAATGAAATTGTGGGCTCCTATCCACATTTAGATTTGTCAGCAAATCATCAAATACAACAAATTAAAGAGCCATATAGAGAACCATATCTCTCTAGTAATGAAGTAAAAGAACTTGAACGCCTAACATGGATCTTCCCTGCTAAACATGGCAGAACCAATCGCATGGGCATGAAGAGCGGCAACCTCGATCAGGGCACTCTCAGTTTCAAAAGCATTCCCCTAAAATCTAGACGTCAATATCAAGACATTTTCCCAAAAGCTATGGGAAAGGATAGGATAATCCTCCAACCACTGACTACAATTGCCAGACCTATCACCTTAGATGCTTATGGGAACTCCCACTCCCCACTAAATGGAATAATTTACCAATCAACTCTCCATACTATCAAGAAAGATGCTTGGAACAAGCCTGGATTATTGAGAGACTCATCTTTCAGACTTGTCTTGTCAGAGTCATCAGCAGCAATGCTAAAAATACGCAGCAACGAGATGAAATTCAACCAGATTCTCGCTCACCTACTCTTAGCTGAAGCAATTACCAATCCGTTAGATGGTTCCGCTTTTTCAAACAACGACTAACCGGTTATTATAAAACTTTACCTAGTGCCCGCCCCAATACAGCGAAGAATTGCTCAATAAGACCATATTGATATTCTATTTTCTGATTATTTACTTCAGCTCTAGCCTCAGCTACCGCTTCACTCATCACAGCAGTCGGTCTATGAAGCGGAATTAGTGCTTTTGGTGCAGCTTTACCTCGTACTCTAGCTGCTTTAATTGCATCAGTTTCTGGTAAATTAGCCATAATTTTACGCCGTAGCTACGGGAACAGCAGGCTTGGAAGCGGCCTTCACCGACCTCAAGCATTTAGTACAAAGTCGCAAGCGGAGCTTCGACTCCCCCATCTGCATCTTGTGTGCGTGGAGATTAGGTTTGCGAATTCTCTGGGTGCGGTTTTTAGCGTGGGACACGTTGTGTCCTACGTTTCTTTTTTTACCACACAAATCACATGCGTTTGCCATAGGTTGCTATTTTAACACAAATTATTTCTATGCTCCACTCCCAATACAGTTTGAGGACTTTGGAGCAGTACCGTAGTACATCACGACTCGATGGAACATCTTTTTGGAAATTTGCCCAGTCATATTTAATCTTTTACCAAAAAATAATGCCTCTCCTTCGAGTTCAATAAACTTTTCAAGTGGTAAATCACATGGTGGATAAGTTTGAGTTTCTCGGGTATAGGTTTGTCCTTTATTTCCATGTTCCATTACTACTATGCCACCATCACCTCTATACTTACACCCAACACAAAATTCTCCTGAATTACACATACTCTTAATCCTTACTCATTAGTGAGAACTCACCGACCCGCGATTGCGAAATAGCAGCGAAGCCCCAATGGCTAGTCCGACTATTACCAAGATCACGACAAGTAGCGAAGACACAATCTTCCCAATCACCGCCCCAGCAGTACTAGTGGTAGCTACGGTAGTTGCGGCAGTTGTGGTAGCTTTTTTTGTAGTTGTAGCAGTGGTTGAGGTCACGGGAGCTGTGGTAACCTTGCTTTTATCAAAGCTAAAAGGTGTCACCTCTCCAGATACAATCTGTTTATCACCCATCTTGCGCACGAGTCCATCCTTTTCGGCGGTGATATACATAGCGCCAAATTCATCGGGTATATTACCAGAGAAATAACCCCTGTCAATCTCCGCAATCCGCGTCACTTCACCTCTGGTTGAGGTCTTGCCCCACAGGACATATTTGTTGTAAAGCGTTTCGTAAGGATAAACTAGGCCGTCGCAACGTCCGCTCACTCTATAGTTTCCGTCTTGATAAATAGATACTCCTTTACAAGATATCCCGTTGCCCGTGAGGTCGAGCGATCCTTCATGAGCTGAAATAGTAGGAGCAAGCAAAAAAGACAAAGCTACAAGAACCAATAGTTTTTTCATATGTCCCATAGTGTACCATAATCACTCCCAAAGTCAATGGTATACTCATACATATGCTCAGCACCCTATTTTCTAATCCCCTCCTCTTCCTGATCTGGGCGGTAGGCTTGGTATTGGCCATCTCGGTTCACGAATATGCCCACGCTAGAGCCGCCGATAGCCTGGGAGACCCCACTCCCCGCTCGCAAGGCCGCCTCACCCTAGACCCCCGTGCTCACTTGGACCCCCTGGGCACTCTGGCCCTAGTATTCCTTGGCTTTGGCTGGGGTCGCCCCGTGATGTTTGATCCCTACAATCTGCGTAGTCCCAGGCGCGATTCTGCTCTCATCGCAATTGCCGGGCCCGTGAGCAACCTCCTCTTTGCCACTGTTTTGTCACTCATTATGAAGTTTGCCCCCATCCCCTATCTACTTGAATCAATTTTTTCTATTTTGATTATGATGAATATTACCCTCGCCATCTTCAACCTCGTGCCTGTTTTCCCCCTAGACGGTGAGAAAATCCTCGGCGGCCTCCTACCTCCAGATTTGTACCGTGAATACGCGGGCGTTATGGCTCAGTACGGCACGATCATTTTGATCCTCATGCTGCTCCCCATTGCCGGAGGTACTTCCCCTATTTCTGCCCTCATCTCCCCTGCCATTTCCTTTGTCGCTCACCTGCTGCTCTAGTGTCTCCAATAAGTCCTCATTTGTCTCTGCCCTTTCAACATAACTCCATAAAGCCATAAAAATATAATACTCGCCTCAGCCCAACGATCACCGCCCAAAAATCCCAAGGCTCCTGCAATCACTATGGGAACCACAGGCTCCCAAATTCTTTCACTAAATGATTTTCTCTCTTTATTTACCACGCGAATATTTTAACAGAAAAATTGATTGCTCATGAACTCCAAGCGCTATATAATGCGATCAGTTCCAAACCATAGGGGTGTCGTTCAGTGGTCGGACCTTGGTCTCCAAAACCAATGACGAAAGTTCGATTCTTTCCACCCCTGCAGTGATGTATTTTGATATAGTTATCTTGTAAGATACAGTATAATCGCCTCCATGAACCATTCGTTAGAAAAATTACTGAACGTTGCAATAGAAGTTGAAGCGGAATGCTATTTCCCGCCAGGCAGATTAATTGATGGTGCCCCATATACCTGTTTGCTAAAAGCCCCTGAGTTTTGTGAGAAAGCAATCAAACTGATGGGCGGGTACGAGATTATTACAAATCTGATCTTAAAACGACAAGAGACCGAACATCTAGCTGACGCAAATTGCGGGAATTGGATACTTTGGACCATTCTCAATGAAATGGAAGTTAGTAGAGAAAAAACTTAAGCAAGTTCCCACACTCTCGACCAATCCCTGCAGTTACTATAGGTTTGACAATTTCCTCAAGAACAGTAAAATGAACGGGTATTACTCAGATAAACTGCTTCAGAGGTCATTATGTCGTTACATGAACTAATAAAATTCGATACCCCTAGCAACTACTATGCAACTGGTGCAGACAGTGCAACAGATGCTAACGCAAATAAAGGCAACTCCTTCGTTGATAACATAAGAAAAGTCCAGAGTAAAAGAAACCTCACAATTTCCCCAGGAAATTATCTCGGTTTAGGCGTGGGACTAGCTATCGCTGAGCTAGGAATTCTGAGCGGAATCAATTTCCAAGGCAGAGTAGTTTTAGTAGATAAAATTATTCAGCCAAAGATACCTAAAAAATTAGGAGTTAATCCTATCGAAACAGTGCAGATGGGATTATTTAATTATCTTGCAACTGACACACGGTTATCAAAGGTTTCGCTTATGACGGCAATTGGTATAGATTATTTGCTTGACAACGAAGGTGCGTTAGCAGGGTTTTTAACCTTAGCTGCAAGGAAGCTTGCTCAAAATAGTTTATTGTTAATCTATCCTTTAAATAACGAAAGCTACTCCAACAGTGCTACAGGGTATTTTGAAGATATGGCTAGACCAACTGATTCTATACGATTACTGGTTAAAAAATAGTTCATTCGCATTTAAGTAAGTTCTCACACCCTCGACCAGTCCCTGCAGTGATATACTTTGATATGGTTCTTATATACTAAGAATTTCTAGCTCGGTTTGTACGTTTCCCATGTAGAGACAGAGATTTTCGGAGAAGTAAAAATGTAGCGAACTCCATTCTTGTCAGGTTGCCAATATTCGCTCATAAAACGAATGGCTTCTAGATGGTCATAAGCTTTACAAGTTGCGATAGTAATATCAATAAGGTTGTGTTCTGGATAGTAATAAAGCACTTCGTGAGAATGGTCGAGAATAGAAACCACGTTAGCCGCCTCAGGCTGCGTCCACCAAGTGAATGCATTCCAATCTCTAGGCTGAAATTTTTGATTCGTATAATAAGGAGAAAGTGCATTTTTTGAATCTGGGGCTATTACCATCGGTCCGCAAAAAATGTGCATACCACATAATACCGCTAACTTTTTTTGAAACACACTGACAGCTTCAGATGTAACTCTTATCTTATCGATAGGGCAAATTTCGGCTTCTAACCATGAACGCTCTAGCTTAGGAGCAAAGTTGGTCATAACAACCCTATTCTAGCACTGAACAAATAGGCTCTCACACTCTTAAAACGCTCGATTCATTCCAGGCCTACTACAATCTAATTTGATATACATTTCCCTCTTAACGCCGCAGCCACAGCAAATCGACCATCATAACTTTTATCTCCCGTGACCGTACTCAACCTATGGGAAAAAGCTACTCTGTCTTGTGCGGCAGTAAACGTATCCACTGCATAGGCCATGACATTACTCGGATTTACCCCCTCACCAAGCATAATATCAATTACGCGCCCCAAGACGTCTAGCATGACCACTTCCCCGTCTCTCTCGACGATGTCATCTTTAGCTCTCGCCTTCCATTTTTTACGTTGATCATCAGACAAATCCTGTGGTCTAACCCAAAAATTTTTCATCATGATCGACGGGGCAATCGCTATCGACATTGTATCTGGATCACATCCCATCTCCGCCATCTGTTGCACAATGGTAGCTGGCACCCCCGCCATGGTCTCCCTCCATCCTGCATGTGCTACCCCCAGCACATCCTTTCCGTCAGATGTACTACCATATAGGACAGCAACCGTGCAATCTGCAGGCTTTACCAACAGGGTTAAATTTGGGATATCCGTCACCAAAACATCAGCCCCAGTCTGAATCCCGTAATGATTCGCACGACATGCCAAAACATCGTAATTGTTTTTTGTTACAACCAAAACTTTCTCATCGTTATATTCTACTGATTTAAGGACTACTCGTGGTGGAATCGAAGTACCCAACTCCTTCAAAAATTCATTCGTATTTGCGCAGGTATTGTGTGGCTCTACCATGTTTCTTGCATTATTCCCCCACGAAAATCCAGCTACCACAGGCTTTTGATTTAGTATAGGGAATACCCCAATATCAGAGCCACCTCTGATCTCCACCAAATTTCTGATCTCTACTCTCGCTGGATAAACCATAAAAATACTGTCCGACTATTTATTTATATTTCCAAGTAAATTCAACGCCCGAAGCTGCGACATGATAGCCTCGACTTCCTCATGCAAACTCATCCTATCTGAATGGACTATCATTATATTTGGCGGTTTACCATACAAATCTCGAGCCGATTTAATACCATAAAGTTTCGCATATCTCCCCAAATCATTAAAATTTCTGATCTTAGTAACACTTAGTATATGTCGTAAAGATGGCAGCGGAGTATCTTCTGGTAATTTCTTTTTTCTGTTCCAAACCTTTTGGGCTCGCCCTGCTATTTCCCTACCATCACACTTTACGCCAATCCCGACATATCGCTCAATACCTAGTCCCTCCACAACTGCTAAATGTGAAACTGTCCGACCAACTATGATTCGTTGGCTCTCACCTCTTAACACGTCTAAAGTCTGACTATCTACTTCTCGGTCAATTCTAAGCGGGATTTTAGCTCCCTCTTGTACTTGTCTTCCCATTTTATCCAGTGCATCACGGAAAAACTGACCTGCGTCAATAACCGGAGCCTTCCACCCAAGCTCCTCCCTCAGCGTCTGACCCAGCAAAGATTTCCCGCTCCCAGAGAGGCCCACAACTCCAATATTTCCTTCATAGTTTTTCATAACCCATAAGATTCTACTCTAGAGGTCAAGCCCCTGCTATCTTTACTAGGTACGCATTTAGCGCTATTGTGGGTATATGCCCATCACTCATCACCCCATCCCCGAGGATCTCACTTTCTCCCGCACAGCTCACGAAGAGCGCCATTTACTCGAGACTGTGGACATCCCTATCGTCACTGTCTCTGCTACTTTTAAAGAAGAACTCATCAAAGAATTCGGTGAAAAGCCTGGAGAGATTACTCCCGATGTCACTTTCTCCCGTGCCCACTACAGTATGGCCAATGCCCTAGTTGTCGCCGCCACCAAAAACAAAAAGACTTTTTGGATGATCGACCCAACCAACTACGTCAGCGCCAAAGACTGGCCCAAGATCATGTTTACCCAAAGGATGGGTAGATTGATCGCCCGCTCCCCTATCCTCAAAGAACTCAAAGACCTCATGGACACCCGCCTGCGCAACCAGCTACCCCTCACGAGCGCCATCCGCGAACCCCTGACCTATGTCACGGGCCGCGTACAAAAACCAATCATCTCGCTCCACTACGAAGCCGGCAATATCTTGCTCGAAAATGGTAAAACCGTGCTCCAGGTCGTCACCGACCCCCACGTGCGGCCTCAGTATTTGACCCACGCGAGCAACGAGAAACTCACTTGGGCCGTCTTTGATGAAATGACCAAGGCTAGGTTGATCGAACTGGGTTATATCCTCGGCCACAAAATCGATGAGCGCCGGGTATATGTGACTGGCTGCCCCGTCGACCCACGAATTATTTTAAAAGACAAAAATACCGCGACCACTGGGTACAAACATAGGCCGCTCCGCCTTGCTATCACCACAGGTGGTCTTGGCACCAACAAAGGCGAAATCGAAAGCTTACTTACAAATCTAGCCCCCGCCATCAAAAAAGGCGCCGTCCATATCGCCGCCTATTCTGGTGTTCACGAAGATTTTGAAACCATGTTTACCACTTTTGCTAGAGTCCACCACATCAAAATCGGCGACAAAACCGACATCCAGTCCCCTTTCCGCATTTTTAAAGGTAGCGACATCGTCGAAGCCAACGAAGAATTGCTCGACCACGTCTTCCCATGGGCCGACGGGTTTATATCCAAACCCTCAGGAGACATGGCTTACGAAGCCATCGCCGCAGGGTGTTTCCTCCTCACACTCCACCCATGGGGGCAGTGGGAAGAAAATATCCGCGCCTACACCGAAGCACTGGGTGTTTCCATCCGCGCCGATATCCCCAATATCTTGAGCCAACTCCAGGCTATCACCCGCATGCCAGTTGAAAAAAATAAACCCTGGGTCGAGCTAGCCCTCGAGCGCGCTAGGTACCACGCCAAATCTGTCTCCCAAGGGGCCTACAACATCCTCAAATTGCACAAGAAAATCAGTTAACCCCAACTTTGCATATTTCGACACTCTGCCCAAATTTCCGGGTACGTTTTGAGCGGACGACCATACCCTTCTTTTATTAACTCAATGGGCAATGACTGACCATCTATATAATATGGATGAATTACCATCCCATTCTCACCGTTTGATCCAGCCTCTACCAAAAATGAACCTCTATGTACCGCCCCCGACAACAAAACCTGGACCACCGTACCAGATAAAAGCACATCTTTATCACCAACAACCCTGCCTTCAACTGCTAAATATACTGAACTACTATTCTTAATTGACAATTCTAATCCCAGCATGAAATGTTTACTTCAGCTTCTTAGCTTCTTTATGATCGGTGTGCTTTTTGCACGTCGAGCAATATTTAGATAGCACGAGTTTTTCGACTGTGTTTAGCTTGTTGCGACTAGTGATGTAATTGAAGCTCTTGCATACGCCACAACGTAGTCCGAAAGCTTGTCTTGGTCCTTTTTTTGCTTTTGCCATATCAGGATTATACCCTAAAGGTTGGTCGGACTGCAATGATTCGTTAGCAAACAACGCGCCGTCAGAAGGTCTGACCTTACAGGACTCGAGGCATCAGGCCCGAGGTGATCCCAAAAAGGTCAGACCTTATGGGTACTTAAATGCTAGTTGACACACATCCAAGCTTTCGTATACAGTAATAGCTAATGCCCGACACTTTAAACAAACAATCACTCATCAATCTCCTTATTGACTCGCCTCTGCGTGAGCCGATCAAAATCAATCTCATCGACATCATCAACAACACGAGCGAAGCCGATCTGCCCAAGGTCTACTCCACAATCACCAAAGAGCTAGAGATTTTCCAAAAAGCCACCGAGCGTCGCATGAAACTAGCCGAAGAAACCATCGCCAAACTAGGTGGTGC
>JBAQEX010000025.1:0-7857 GCA_049286965.1 Microgenomates group bacterium
GGGCGCGTGGCTCATTGTAAATGGCAAGAGAGTCCTCAATCTGTGCTCCAACAATTATTTGGGGCTGGCGGGAAACAAAGAGATATCAGAAGCTGCAAAAGTGGCGATAGATAAATACGGGGTGGGCCCTGGGGCGGTACGGGCACTGTCTGGAAATACCAAAATGCACGTAGAGCTTGAGAGTGCCCTCGCAAGGTTTAAACATAGTGAGGCAGCGCTCGTTGTACAAGGCGGCTATATGGCAAATCTTGTGGCAGTCCAGACTCTCATGACCAAAGAAGATATCATTGTGTCTGATGAACTAAACCATGCCTCGATCATCGATGCCATACGACTCTCAGGCATTAAAAATAAATATATTTACAAACACAATGATATGGCTGATCTTGAAGCCAAACTAAAGGAAATTGGTAGTACTGATAAAAATATTTTGATAGTTACGGACGGAGTTTTCTCGATGGACGGAGATATTGCTCCCCTACCTAAAATAGTAGAGCTAGCAAAGAAATATAACGCGATGGTGATGGTTGATGATGCACATGGTGAGGGCGTACTGGGGAAAGGGCGAGGAATTGTAGAACATTTTAATCTGCATGGCCAAGTAGATATTGAAGTGGGCACTTTGTCTAAAGCATTTGGAGTGGTGGGGGGAGTCATAGCTGGGAGTAAGCAACTAATTGATTACCTGCGAGCTAGGGCCAGACAATATTTGTTTTCAACTGGCATTTCTATCCCTGATGCCGCAGCACTTTTAAAGGGAGTTGAGATGCTTGAGAGATCAGATGAACTCGTGACCAAACTCTGGAAAAACGGGGACTACCTAAAATCTGAGTTTAAAAAAGCGGGCTTTGATACTGGTGTATCTGAAACTCCGATTACCCCAGTCATGATAGGGGACGAGAACAAATCAATTCAGTTTTCTAAGGAACTTTTTGAGGAAGGTGTATTTGCCACGCCCATTAAATTCCCGATGGTGGCGATGGGGAAAGCTCGCATCCGCGTGATGCCATCGGCGGCCCACAGTAAAGAAGACTTGGACAAAGGAATTGCGGCATTTATAAAAGTGGGAAAGAAACTCGAGATTATTTGAAGATTAACCTACTGAGACTTCAGATAGCAAGACACCTTCACAGATCAGGCCACGGTTTTGGAACTCGGCATTGAGTTCTTGTTTGAGAGTACTTTCCAGGCTCGCGCGGGAATTTTTGACTATGTTTGCGTCGACGGTCGAGAAAATGGCAGATATTTTGGATCTACTAAAGGGACGGATTACTTTGGAGACGAAGTGTTCGCCAATATTTTCCCAAAGCTCGGGAGCGTTTTGTTTGTCGATGCGGAAGAGGATAGAACCCTCGACTACAACCCCTACCCCGTCTTTGGTGGTGGATTTGATGGGTTCATCTCCCATGATCTCTTTGTTGGCAAGATCAAACCCCTTGTGGATGGTGTATTCAAGGACTTGAGCATTGAAAAGTTTGGCTACTTGCCAGAATGGAATTTTGAGGTGAAGACCAGGGCCAAAAACATTTTTGAGGACGCCGCGGCCGCGATCGTAAATACAGGCGATGTGGCCAGGAGGGACAGAGATAAAAAATCCCCCCACTACCTCATCAGCCAAGAAAGACACAACTAAATTGTCAAACATAGGCAAATTGTATCACGTTGTGGGGGTTACTACTGCGGGAGGTTCCTCGGGTGGTTTGGGCGAATATTTCTCAACCAGGCGGTTACCCCACTCTTGCAAGAGCTTGACAGAGCTATAGATAGCCGAAAATACTAAGGCGGTGATCACAAAAACCTTTTTACCTGATGGTAGGAACATAAAAATGATGAATGATCCCAGGGGGAGCACTATTTGGAGAAGCATCTTGTCTTTGCGCGAGACGGGAATGGGTGAGCGGAGCGCGGATAAAACCTCGACAATAAAAATCATGATTGACTGGATAATATTGAGGGTGGCGTTGGTGTGGGATAGATCGTATTTGCCTAGGAACATGAGGTTGATGTGGTCTGGGACGGGAATAAAATCGTAAAGCAGATAAAAATCAGCACCCTCTAGACCAGTGGTAAATATACGGTAAAGCATGAAAATAATGGCGATGCCGATCAATAGCTCGGTAGTGGTAGCAAAGACAGTGCGAACATTGCCCCGCATGATGGTCTTGATGGCGTCTCTTTGGTGGATGGGCTCGTGGGCATAGAGTTTTTTGGCTTCTTCGATTTTGTCGATAATTTTTTTCTTTTCGTCTTCTGAGCGCTCTCCTGCCAGGCGAAGCGGGAAGAGAATGAGCTGGATGATAATGGAGAAAATGATGACAGCAATGCCCATGTCGGCCAACTCTGGTGAGATGCGGCCAAGGATTTCGTAGAGACCGACAAGGATATTGAAGAATGGTTGGTAGATGTAATGTTCAAACATACTAGTAATTAAACCATATAACCATTAAACCATTTGACTATTAATTAGCTGGGTGGTGGAAACATTGGGGTTGAAATCGTGCACAACCACCAGTTTGCCCCCATATTTCTCTACGAGAAAAGTTTTACTTTTGATATGATCTGTATGTGCTGAAACGGCATAAATGTTTGGCCTAATGGCAGACATGAGAGAGTCATAGGCCTCGAAATGATCAAAGTCGGGAGGGAGAGCTATCACGTAGTTGGCGTACTCTGCAACTTTGCTGCAACGAACTAGTTGAGTCTCGACGGGGCGCCCCTCCCCCTTGATGGCTCGCGCGCGCTCGTCTGACTCTACTGCAACTACCAAGATATCGCCAGTAGATTTGGCTTTTTGTAGAAATTTGATGTGCTCAGAGTGGAGGAGGTCGAAGAAACCAGTGGCTAGAACAATGGTTTTGTCTTTTGTGTGGAGAGACGCGCAGATTGGAGCGATTGAATCTATAGTTTCAAACATGAGAGTATTTTACCAGATCATAAAATAATATTTGGGCGGAGAAACAAACTTCTTGGCGTGAGTGATAGAATGAGTTTGTTAATTCCCTGCCCGAAAGATCGGGATTATGATAACAAATTCGGCGGATTTGCTAAGAGCAATCGGTGAGTTAAACAAGCCAAGCGGAGACTGGGATCATGGTTTAATTGATGGCTTGGGTGAGCAACAAAGTGATTGTTTTATTCGTTTAAGTAGAGTTGTCCCACATGCAATCTTTAGTTTTTTTGCGGAAACGATTACTAGTCTTTTGCAAGATAGGTTGGATCTGGGACAACATCCAAGTACTGATCAGTTGAGGATGTTTAATATAAAAAAGAGTAAGTTGAGGAGAAGCATGGTGGACAATGTAGAGTTTAATGCGAGAAATTCTGGAGATACAAGTGCCCAAGCGATGTTGGCGTGTAATTATGTTGAGCAACTAGCGGAATTGACTGTGAGTAAGTAAGAAGAATAACTACTAAAAGTTGAGTTTTTTGAGGACTTTGGCTCCTGGGTCATGGGGGTGGAAAAAGGCCGATGTTTTAGTGATGTATTCTCGAGTGATTTTTTTGCGCATGTAGAGGAGTTGGAGATTATAGAAAAAAGATTCTAGGATATCCATGAAGGTCTGACCTGGTCTCCTGATTGTATTTTGAAGTCGACTAAACACCCCGCCAAGGCGGGGTTTCCTGAGCAGGTCAGACCTTGGGGGGAGGTCGGACCACCCAATTGCATTGGGGAGATGTTGCTTGATCCAAGAGTTGGCGGCGAGGAGCTCAGAGCGAGTACCTTCGGGATCATAAAGTGGGACTGCTTGGATGAGTTCGTAGGCGGTATAGAGATTTTGTTTGGAGGGCGGGATGAGGTAAGAGCTGGGCGAGAGGTATAAATTGAGACAGAGTTTGCCGGCGGTGTCTTTGGAGGCTGGAGTGCGGCGTAGACCAAGGAGTGAGACATAAATAGTGATGAGAAATCTTGTAGTCCAGAGCACGCCATCCTCAGTGATGATCATAAAATCAATATCCGCATCACGGGGAGAGTTGGACATGGCGAGAGAACCTGTCAAATAAATCGATTTGATAAATGAAAATTTGGATAATTGGGAAGCAATAGATTTGGCGCGATCTAACTGAGGAGCAGAAAATTGATGTCGCTGAAGTCGGCGAACAACCAAAGATTTGCGGCCAGGAAGATGGTAATAATCGCCCGTTTTTTGGATGAGACGGCGCTTGGACATTTTGTCGATGATTTTAATCAATGACGGGCGCGAGGACCGCGCCCCTACGAGGCGTGAGGATATTTCGTCAATCGTTAGAGGAAAACCAAAATGATCAGAGTATGTAAGGGTTTGGAGGACGCTCTCGACTCGCGTCATTTTGCCTCTGGATATTTGAGCAGCAACTGTTTGACCCCTTCGTCGAGTGGTTTGAGAACGGCACCAACGGAGGAGCCGCTATTTATGGCGTTGATTGCGTCTTCATAGTATTTGATAAAGCCGTCATTGATGCCTTCGTCAAATGTGCGCCCTGACAAGTACCAGGATTTGTAGGAAGGGCCTTGCGCAACAAAGGGGGCGGCTAGAGGATCATTGGCGAGAGTGCTAGATAGCGTGGTAAGGGGGTATGGCTCGCCAAGAGCGCGGATTTGGCTGGCACCAGCATACATTTTTTGCAGAACTTCTGGGGTACTTAAATATTTGATAAACTTCCAGGCTTGAGTTTGATTTTTGCTAGTGAGGGGGACTGCTTCTCCCCAATAGGTGGCCCAAGTATAATTGGCTGATGGAAGGACTGGGGCGGGGGCTACCTTGAAATTGAGCTCAGGATTGATAGCTTTAATCTCTGAGACCTGCCATGAGGGAGCTAAAATCATAGCCACGGTACCCGTGGCAAAGGCGTAGGCAGAGTTTGGCTGAGTAGCATCCCATGACTTGTCCTGGGTAGAGATAATAGTGTAAAAAGTAAGGGCATCTTGAACCGCTGTATCGCTGGGTCTGCCTGGGTCACCGGAGTTTTGAAGGATGAGCAAGCCCAAGATGTCTGACCAATTGTCGACGTTGTTTGTAGTACCTAGTGCGACCCCTGCCCGCTCGATGATTTTGGTCTCGGGGTTGGTTTTGGTCAAATCAAATGCTAATTTGCGCAAAGCATTCCAGTCGGTAGGTGGCTCGGCCCCCGCTTCTTTTAACATATCTACGTTGTACAAAAGCGCTAGACCATCTATTTCGAGAGGGAGGCCATAAACCTTTCCACCACTTACGAAGTTTTGCTGCACAATGGGGTAATAAGTACTCAAGTCACTAACTTTGAGAACTGTGTCTGGGGCGGGGGCTAAATCTTTTTTTAACATGGGTAGCCAAGTGTTGTGGATGCGGACGATGTCGGGAGCATCGGCTTGAGTACCAGCTGCAAGGAAGCGAGTGCGGTAGTTTTTGGGTGAGGTCATGGTGTATTTGATTTTAATGTTGGGATTGCTGGATTCGTAATCGGCGATGACGCCCTGCATCACAGAGCTCGGCTCCCAAAGTCCCCAGTAGTTGAGGGTGGTAACGGTAGTTTTTTTGGTGAACATGGGGATAACCACCATGGCTAGAATGATCAGAACCACAATAGCACCGATCCCAATCAAAATGGGGAAGATATTGCGGAAGGGGCTCCCAGACACTTTTATGTCTGGAGTCATTCCCCCAGCGCTGCCCTGCTCGACGAGCGGCGATGGTGCGGGTGCGGGAGTAGGAGCTACGTATAGGGGTGGGGCTTCGTTTTTGGTTTCGGCAGTCCCCTCGACTTTGCCTTGCGGTGACAAATCGATTGCACCGGTTACGGGAGTACCGCCATAATCTTTGGTTGGATCAGGAAACTTTGGCATGGTACCATGATATCAGACATGAAGAAAATTAAAAAATACCATAGCAAGGTGTTGCTATTTTTTGCGATTGGGATAATGACTGGGATTGTAGTGCTGATTGCTCTGGCACGTCTTACGTGGCATACCAAGTTTTATCCAGGAGTAAAAATTGCCTCAATCCCCGTCCAGGGGCTGACGAGGGAGCAGACAAAAGTGATGCTGGATGAAAAAGTAAAAAGACATACTGTTAAGTTGGTTTTTAATGGTAGTACTTGGGAGACTGCGCCTGGGGCGATGAATACTGAGATAGAGGCTACTCTAAATGAGGCTTATCGTTACGGCAGGCGACTACAACCAAGCGACTATCTATTACTATTAACTGCTAGGCAGATGGACTACCCCCTCGTAATTGCGCCCGGAAGAACTGAAAAGTTAGATCAGTTGATCCAAGAAATTTCTAATGCAGTAGAGATTGCGCCAATTGAACCGTCTATTGAGATAGTCGATCACAAATTGCGAATCAGCAATGGGTCAGATGGCACGATCATCAGCTCCGAAAAATTGGATCAAGATATCAGAAAAAACTTTAGTGAGCTAAGCGAGGGCCCAATAGAAATACCCACCACAACTGCGAGGAGAGCGATGAATGCTGTGGAGATGGAAACTCTAAGGGTGAGAGCTGAATCACTTTTGGGGGATAATCTAACCCTTACATTGGATGATGAAAAAATAAAGTTAAGTGATAAAGAGTTGTTGTCCTTTCTATCAACCGATTTAAGTGGAGAGATCGTAAATAAACGCGCAATTTCTGAATATGTGTCTGGACTGGCAGAAAGTTTAAATAAAGACCCCCAAGATGCTAGGTTTGAATTTAGTGAAGGAAAAGTAAAAGAGTTTGCACCAGGCAAAGATGGAGTAAGGGTTAACATCCAATCAACAACAGCCAATATCCAAATAATAATCGATAAATTGTTGAACGAAAACAATAAAAATGAAACTGTAGAGATTGTGGCGGAGAAAACTGCGCCAAAAGTAACAACAGAAAAGGTAAATGAGCTGGGGATAAAAGAGCGGATTGGGCGGGGCGAGTCATATTATCAGCACTCGATCCCTAATCGTATTTATAACGTGGCACTAGCTTCGTCGAGAATAAATAGTGCCCTGATTGGACCCGGTGAAGAGGTTAGTTTTAACAAATTAGTGGGCGAAGTGTCTGGCGCCACTGGATACCGACAAGCGTATATCATCTCGGGGGGGCGAACGGTGCTGGGGGATGGCGGGGGGCTGTGCCAAGTGTCAACCACGATGTTTAGGGCCGCCATGGCGGCTGGACTACCCATACTGGAGCGCTGGGGACATGCGTACCGAGTATCTTACTACGAACTAAATAGTAAGCCGGGAGTAGATGCCACGGTGATCGCCCCGTCTAAAGACTTTAGATTCAAGAACGATACGCCAGGGCATATTTTGATCCAGACCATCAATGATCCAAAAAAATTACTTCTGGTCATTGAGATTTATGGGACATCAGATGGGAGGGTGGCAAGCGTGTCTGAGCCCAAAGTTTGGGGCATCTCACCTCCCCTACCCACCATTTATCAGGATGACCCGACCCTACCTACGGGGATCGTGAAACAAGTGGACTGGGCGGCCTCAGGTGCGAAGGCGAGCTTTGAGTATAAGGTGGTGCGTGATGGAGAAACGTTGCAAGAGAAAACTTTTAGCACGACCTACCGACCGTGGGCAAGTGTGTTTATGCGGGGGACGGGACAGTAATATTCAGAGAATCAGTGATTCTGTTTGTCAGTAAGTCAGTTTACCAGATGATACAATATGATTATTATGGCGATGGAAAAGACATTTGAACATCAGAAAGTTGAAAGGCAAATCTATGAGGAGTGGGAGAAAAGTGGGGCGTTTAAACCCCTCGACTCCGCTCGGGGCCGTGGGCCCTTTACGATCCTGATGCCACCACCAAATGCGAATGCTAGTCTACACGCGGGTCATGGGATGTATACGATCGACGATATCCTGATCCGGTGGAAGCGGATGCAAGGATACGGCGCTCAGTGGATCCC
>JBAQEX010000026.1:0-6314 GCA_049286965.1 Microgenomates group bacterium
GACTATGATAGTGACATATTGCCAAACACGGTAGAAGTATATGTAAAGAAACTTCGCGCAAAAGGTATAAAGATTAGTACGATCCGTGGTTTTGGGTACAAATTAGGAGTGTAATATGTTTCTTGAAGCGCGACTTAAACTAACTGCTTGGTATCTACTTATTCTCATGATTGTTAGCATGTCTTTTTCTGTGGTTATTTTCCACGCATCTACTTTTGAACTAAATAGATTTGCGGCGGCTCAAAGACAAAGATTTGAACGCAGGATGATGATGATCGATGAGTTGGATATCGAACTAATCAACGAAACGAAACATCGAATACTGCTCAATTTGTTGGTCATAAACCTAGGAATATTGGGAATATCTAGTGTTCTTTCCTATTATTTGTCTGGCAAGACATTGGAACCCATAAAAGAGATGATGGATGCACAATATCGTTTTATATCTGATGCAAGCCACGAACTCAAGACTCCTATTACTGCGATTAAAACTACTCTTGAAGTAGCGTTGCGTGACAAAAATCTCCAGATCAATGAAGCAAGAGATACTATGGGTAGTACTTTGGAAGAGGCGAATAGATTACAAAAACTGGCCGAAGGATTACTTGAGCTGACACATAAAAATATTGCCTTCAATATGGTGCCCACAAATATTGATGAAGTATTGTCAAATGTAAAAAAAACTTTAGAACCGATAGCTAAAAGCAAACATATTGCAATTGTTGTCACAAAATCCATCAAGGTTGTGGCAATGATGGACCCTGCGAGTATGGAGCGAGCCATGATCGCGCTGGTCGACAATGCCATAAAGTATAGTCACAGCGGGGGCAAGGTGAGTCTTGCTACAAAAGTTTTAGACAACAAAATCGTTGTGAAAGTCACAGATAATGGTATAGGAATTGAGCAAAAAGAGATGGTAAATGTTTTTGATAGGTTTTACCGGGCGGATAAATCTAGACACACAAATGGGTATGGTCTTGGACTTTCTATAGCCAAAGAAATTGTCGAAGGAAACAATGGAGTGATAAAGATAGAGAGTAAAAAAGACAAAGGAACTACGGTGAGTATAGCGCTTCCCTATTCAGCTAAGCTTCAGAAATAAAACATATCATATCTATGATGAAAAAATTCAAGTTATATATCGTTGTTGTTATTGTGCTGGTGATTGCGTATTTTGGCTATACCAAATATAGCAAAAGTGCTTCCCAGCCAACATACAAAACCACAAGTGTAGAAAGAGGGACTTTGGTTGTTGCGATATCTGCTAGTGGATCAGTGACATCGGCAAACAATAGCCCAGTCCTGACCGATGCTACGGGCGTGGTTTCTAGACTTTATGTGAAAGAGGGAGATAAGGTAACTAGCGGGCAGAAATTGGCTGACTTGGAACTAGATCAAGATAGCAAACAAAGATATCTGCAAGCTAGTGCGAGCTACCAAAGCGCTAAAAACGCAGTAGCTAGTGCCCAAGCATCAACATATTCGGCCAATACTGCCATGTGGGTAGCGCACGAGAAGCTGATGAGTGATGCCGTGGCGCGCAGTCTAGCCCCTGAGGATCCGACTATGATCATGCAAAACTCCGATTGGAATAGTGCTGAACTAAAATACAAAACTTCACTTGAATCCATCAAGCAAGCCCAAACTAGCTTGGCTAGTGCTGCTCTATTGCTACGCCAAACTTCACCTACTATTTATGCCCCGATTTCTGGGACAGTTACTGGGCTTATATTACAAGTAGGCAGCGTAAGGGGTACAACTAGTAAAATTGCCTCAATTACTACTAGTGCAGCACCCATTATCTCGGTAAATCTGACAGAGATTGACGTGCCCAAAGTAAAAGTCGGAAATAAAGTCACGGTAAAGGTAGATGCCCTCGGTAAAACTTATGTCGGCCATGTAGCTAGTATTGATATTGCTGGGACTAATAACTCTGGCGTAGTCACCTACCCTACTTATATCCAGCTTGATTCTATCGAGACTGGACTACTGCCAAACATGACAGCTTCGGCAAGCATAATCACAGAAACAAAAGAAAATGTTTTGATGGTGCCAAGTACTAGTGTCAAAAACAGCAATGGTGCTACAAACATCCAAGTGCTAAAGAACGGAAATTTGATACTTACTCCTGCTGAAACCGGGATACAATCAGATACTCAAACTGAGGTGTTGAGCGGGGTGAGTGAGGGCGAGACTGTGGTCACGGCGGTCAATCAGACTACGTCAGTTACTACAGCAACCAAATCCGCCTTCTCACTACCAGTGAGGGGAATTGGCGGGAGGTAAGATGCCCATTATTTCAGTCAAAAACATCTCCAAAATTTATCAAACTGGCGAAGTAGAAACTGTCGCGCTGGAAAAAATTAATTTTTCTGTGGAGAAGGGTGAATTTGTGGCGATCATGGGGCCATCGGGATCTGGTAAATCGACTTTGATGCATATCCTGGGAGCGCTGGACGTCCCTACTCGCGGGTCCTACAAATTAAATGGACAGGAAGTGTCAAAGCTAGATGAAGATGAACTGGCCACAATCAGAAATAATGAAATTGGTTTTATTTTTCAAGCATTCAATTTGCTCCCCAGGACTACGGCGATAAAAAACGTAGCGTTACCAATGTTTTACGCAGGGGTAGATCCCCACGAACGAACTGCGAGAGCAGAGAAGTTTTTGAAAATGGTGGGGCTTGGCGAGCGGATGTATCACACCTCCAATCAACTCTCTGGTGGTCAACAACAGCGCGTCGCCATAGCTCGCGGGCTAGTCATGAACCCGGCAATACTCCTGGCCGATGAGCCTACGGGGAATATCGCTTCATCTCAAGCTGATGAGATCATGCAAATATTTAAAAAGCTAAACAAAGATGGACACACTATTGTGATGATCACCCACGAGCCAGATATTGCCGCATATGCAAAGCGTGTGATTACAATACGGGATGGCAAGCTGGTGGGAGACAAACGAAATGGAATATAAAGAGCTACTCTTTGAAGCGATTCAAACTTTGAAAGTAAACAAAATGAGGACCGGGCTGGCGGTTTTGGGAATCGTGATCGGGATTGGGAGCGTGATTACACTAATCTCGCTAGGACAAGGCAGCCAACAACAGATCACCAACCAAATCCAGTCCCTTGGAGCAAATTTGCTTACGGTAACTCCGCAAGGCCAGCAAAATGGGGCAGTAAGAGGTGCAACTGGAGCTGGGACTACGCTCACGCTGGATGATGCCATAGCGATAGAGGCAATGAGTACTGGGTCTATTACAAAAGTATCGCCTGAGGTGAGTGGACGCACGCAAGTGGTTGCCCTGCAAAATAATACCAATACTTCAATCACGGGGGTAACTGAAAAATATAGTGAAGTACACAAGATAGAGATGAACAGCGGCAATTTTGTGACGGCGCGTGACAATGAAATGATGTCAAAGGTGGTAGTGCTTGGGCCTACGGTGGCAACCAGTTTATTTGGTGAAGGAAATGATCCCATTGGCCAAACTATTCGCCTCAATGGACAAGACCTGAGGGTGATTGGGATAACTGCTTCAAAAGGCGGTAGTGGATTTAACAACCCGGATGAGGCGATTTATTTGCCTCTATCGACGTCGATGAAAGCAATACTTGGGAGAAACTATTTGAGTTCAATCGCTGTTGAAGCCAGTAGTGCAGAGACGATGGTCCAGGCGCAAGATGATATTGGCTATCTCCTATTGGCGCGCCATAAATTGAGCGATCCCACCAAAGCTGATTTCCAGATTTTATCCCAAAGTGACATCCTCTCTACCGTAAGCCAAGTCACTGGGACTATCACTTCACTACTGGGAGGGATTGCAGCCATCTCGCTGCTGGTGGGAGGGATCGGGATCATGAATATCATGCTTGTGACCGTGACTGAGCGAACCCGGGAGATCGGACTGCGCAAAGCACTGGGAGCCAAGCGCAAATTTATTATTACCCAATTTTTGATGGAGTCATTTATTCTGACGATGGTGGGCGGGATCCTGGGGATGAGTTTTGGTTTCCTAGCCTCATTTTTATTGTCGATAATATTAAAGATTGCGTTTGTCGTATCGCTTAGAGCCATCCTCCTTGCGACACTTGTCTCGTCGTTTATCGGGATCATATTTGGCTTGTACCCCGCCAGGAAAGCAGCCATGTTGCAACCGATAGAAGCGCTGAGGTATGAATAATATTTCAGCTGTAATTCAGTCGCAATGATTAAACTATATTTAATTAATATTTATTTGGAGAATCTTTATGGTAAATCAAAATATCGTTGTGGCCTGTATCATAACTGCAGTACTTGCAGGTGGCGTCGGTTATAAAGTCGGAACTTCAAATTTTGCCTTTGGCAAATTTTCAAACACAAATCAGAGGTTTGGAGGAAGAGGACAAAACAATTATCCCACTGGACAGGGCATGATGGGTAGAGGTGGCGCACTCACTGGTGAAGTAACTGCCAAAGATGGCAAAACACTGACCGTAAAACTGAGTGATGGCAGCTCTAAGTTAGTAATCTTTTCGGATACCACTACTTACCGCACAGCTATTGACAGTAGTATGGATAAAGTAGAGGTAGGCACAAAGATAGCGGCATTTGGGACAACTAGCACAGATGGCAGCACTGTGGCAACTAGTATAGAAATAAACCCACTCTCACTTCGCAAATAACATGTAGACGGTCGCGAGCGCCGAGGCTCCCATCCCAAAGAACGTGAGCCAGATAAAGGTACGCGAAAGTAAGCCGCTCTTGTATTTGCCCATAATCTTTTGATCGCTACTGATTTTGCCGATTAAATAGATGAGAGGCACTGCCACAAAACCATTAAAGACTGCTGCATAAACTAAAGCTTTCATAGGGTCGATCCCAATATAGTTGATGAGTAAACCCACGAGCGTTGCGAGCGTGATGGCTCCGTAGAATCCGTGGGCTTGTTTGAGCTTGAGATTGAGACCACTTTTCATACCAAAAGCTTCTGAAATTGCATAAGCGGCTGATCCTGCCATGACAGGAATACCTAGGAGCCCCAAACCGATGATACCTGTAGTAAATAAAAGCTTGGCTAGGTAGCCGGCATTGGGGAAGGTTTGGACAAGGGGCTCAAGAGCCCGAGCGGCATCGGCAGCAGTCCTGATATCTGTGACCCCGTTTGCATTTAGGACTGTGGCGGCCACGATAATAATGGCCCAGGTACCAAACTCGGAGAACAACATCCCTAGGATTGTGTCAGCTTTGAGATTTTTCACAAACCTAGCGGTCAAGTGCGGGATGCCGTGTTTGATCATCCCTGCTTCCCTCTCCTCCTCTACTTCTTCCGATGCTTGCCAGAAAAACATAAATGGAGAGATGGTGGTGCCGAGCACGCCTGTGATGATAAAGAAAAAAGCAAAATTAAATTCGATGTGAGGGATAATGGTAGCAGGCAACACGGTGGCCCAAGGCACATGGATAATGAGCATGGTGAGAGGATATGCAAGGAGGGTGAGCGTGAGCCATTTGAGCAGCTTGGAATATGATCTATATGAGGTAAATATTTCTAGGACCAAAATAACCACAGTGATCACAAGGGCTAGTGGGGTAAAAGCAAAGGGAGTGACGAGCTGGAGCGAAGCCGCCATTGCACCGATGTTGGCCCCGATATTGATCGTGTTTGAAATGAGGACCAAAAATACCATGAACATTAAGACTTTTTTACTAAAGTGTTTTTTGACCGCGTATGACAAACCATGTCCCGTCACAGCACCGATACGCGCACAGGCTTCTTGGACAGAGATAAGAAAAGGAAGCATATAGATGGCTGTCCACAGCTGGCCGAAGCCAAACTGGGCCCCAGTTTGAGAGTAGGTAGCGATGCCTGAGGGATCATCGTCGGCCGCACCAGTGATGAGACCAGGACCAACTGATTTGAGGAATTTTTTAAATCCACTTTCTTTTTTCATGCCACTCTATTGTGTACTAAACAAAGTCGTGTGTGAAGAGGGAGTTTACTTGGTTTTTTGAACGATGACATCAATTATTTCTGGAAAAATGTTATTGATTGGGTTGTGCCCAATCATAAAATGGCCACGATCCGATAACTCGTGATATTCAGTATTTAGTTGATTGTGGATAAAGCGAGGCTGATCGATAGGGATGTAGGGGTCATCGGTCGAGGCGAACTGTACTATCCAGCCGGCATTGGCTCTGATTTTGTCCCACTGCCACGGTGCGTCGTAATACCCACTTTCTTTTTCGCTCTCATCGTCTAAGTCGGTGTAATTCACGCCAATGATGATGGCGCCGAAAAGTTTGTGATTTTCTAGATATCTGAGCGTTGCAA
>JBAQEX010000027.1:0-4416 GCA_049286965.1 Microgenomates group bacterium
CACTACGACCGCACTTTTTACTTTAATATCTGGGATGTTGCGACTGGTTGGAGCGGACATGGCGAGCGTTTACAACTACAGGCAAGAATTAAACGTGATATTTGCGACCTTTATCCTTTATGGTCTCCTGGGACTTTACGACGATATCATCAAATTTTTTGGCAAAACTTCACATCTTGTGGGGATCTCTTGGTGTCACAAACTCATCGTCCAAATCGTGATCGGACTCGGGATTGGATGGTACCTATATCGCGTGATGGGGATTAGCATTATCAATGTCCCGTATTTTGGGGTTTTGGACATGGGGTGGTTATTTGTCCCATTTTCGTCCTTTATCATCGTGGCATTTAGCAATGCCGTCAATATTACCGACGGTTTAGACGGCTTGGCAGGCGGGCTCCTGATGATTTCTTTATTTGCCCTCATCATCCTGGCGACCTCGATCCTCGACACTCCGATCACTCTCTTTATTGCCCTCTGGCTGGGCGGGATTTTAGCTTTTCTCTATTTCAATACCTACCCAGCCCGCATCACGCTAGGGGACGTTGGAGCTTTGTCCTTTGGTGCAACCCTGGCAGTTGTGGGGTTATTACTCGGCAAGATTATTGCCGTCACCATTATCGGTAGCATCTTTGTCGTCGAGATTGTTTCGAGTTCGATTCAGATGTTTGGCAAGCGCTACCTCGGTCGTCGCTTGCTCCCACTTTCTCCTGTTCATCTCTGGTTGCAATCAATCGGCTGGGAAGAAACTAAAATAGTGACCCGTGCCTGGCTCGCTGGTATTATCCTCGCCTTATTTGGTTTGTGGCTTGCATTTTTGTAATATGGACACCTCTCCAATCATTGTATTTGATTCAGGCATCGGCGGCATGTCCATTTACAAGCCTCTCAGGCTTGCCTTGCCAAATGCCAATATTATCTATATCGCTGACACTGATAATTTCCCCTATGGTGACAAATCATCCGCTTGGTTGGCTTCTCGCTTTGCTCAGTTGGGTAAACAATTTGCCAGTTTGAGTCCGCGCCTCGTTGTCCTTGCCTGCAACTCCGCCACGACCAACATCATAGCTGATTTGCGTAAAACCCTCGATTGTCCAGTTGTTGGGGTCGAGCCAGTCATCAAACCACTTTCAGTTTTCACGCACTCCCTTGCTTTGATGACCACTGTCTCTGCCCAGTCGGAAACCACCAAGCAGTTACTCAAAAAATATGGCGATCACATTACTATTTTCACGCCACATGGGTTGGCAGTTGCCATAGAGTATAACGATTTTGAACAAGTGGAAAAAAATATCCATGAGATCAAAAATATTGTACAAGCTCAAAAAATTGAGGCAATTGGACTATCTTGTACTCACTATCCCCTGATCCTCAATCGCTTGCAAGCTGCCATGCCGAGTGTCAAATTCATCGATCCTTCTCAGGCAGTGGTTAAAGAAGTTATGAGAGTGCTAGAATCTAGTCAGTTATGAGCAATTTTGAATCGGTTATTGCAGGCAAAAAAGTCTTAATTTTTGGCCTTGGTCGCCAGGGCGGAGGTAGCGGGGACGCAGAGTGGCTTAAACAACACGGGGCAATCGTAAAGCTTTCCGACAAAGATTTGACGTTGGTGCCAGAGGGTCAAAATTCCTCCCAGATTGATTGGGCCGACATCATCATCAAAAACCCAGGTGTACCAGACAGCCACGAGCTGATCAATTATGCAAAATCATTAAACAAACCTGTCCTCACGAGTATCGCAGTATTTGTAAAATATGCACAAGTCACAACAATTGGGGTCACGGGTACTAGGGGCAAGTCAACTACCGTCGCGCTCATTACTGCCTTGATTGAGAAAGCCTTCCCTGGTCAGGTCATTAGTGGTGGCAATATCGCAGGCACATCTTGTTTGTCATTGTTTGACAAGCAGAGTGGCAAAAAGTACGCAGTCCTCGAACTTTCTTCTTTTCAACTGCACAATTTTCACGAGCTCCGTGTCAGCCCAAACATCGCCGTGATCACCAATCTCTATCCCGATCACCTAAATAGATACACTTCAATGGAGGAGTATCAACATGACAAAGAAGCAATTTGTCTTTACCAACAAAGGTCCGACCATTGTTTTTTTAATGAACAAAACCCTGGCTCGGTTTCAATCAGTCGCGTCACAAAAGCTCAACGTCTTGCCTATCGCAGCTCTGACTGTCTCACTTGGCAGACTTCGCTCCCTGGTCTACACAACAAGGAAAATATCGCGGCTATGTGGGCTGTAGGTCATGAGTTGGAGATGGGTGAAAGTCTTGCAAGAGATGTGGCTGCCAGCTTTAGTGGTGTGCCTTATCGCCAAGAAGTGATCGCTAAAATCGGTGAGATTACATATATCAATGACACGACCGCAACCACCCCCACCGCTTCGATCAAAGCACTCGAGGCTGCAGTTTGTCCAACAATCTGGATTACAGGTGGTGATACCAAGAATCTCCCGTTTGCAGAATTATTAAAAACAGTTAAAACCTGCAAATCCCTCAAAAATATCATAATTCTGGGCTCAAAAAATATTCCAGATTACGTAAATGCTCTCAAAGAAAGAGTCGGTGACAAAATCATCGGCAACGCCATGAGCATGAAAGAGGCGCTAGATATGGCTAGGAGCATAGCCTCCCCAGGCGATGCCATCTTACTCTCCCCAGGATTTGCCTCATTCGATCTTTTTAAAAACGAATTTGACCGCGGCAACCAGTTCAACGATTTGGTCAAAAGTTATGCGCAAAATTAATCTCTCGCTGGCTACCCGCATTTTTTCCATGACCATTTTGCTCCTAGGGTTTGGCCTGATTATGATTTATAGCGCGAGTGTCGCCGAAGGTGCGCGCGACTTTGGCAACAAATGGCACTTTGTGCTCTTGCAACTAAAATGGGCGGGCCTAGGGTTGGTGGGGATGATGATTGTGAGTCTGATCCCCCCCAAAATTTGGGCAAAACTTGCGCCTTTTTTGCTCCTGATTGGTATCCTATTACTCAGTTTGGTTATCATCCCTGGCATCGGGACAAAGGTCCAAGGGGCAAGGCGTTGGTTAGTCATCCCTGGTATCACAATCCAGCCTTCAGAGCTGATGAAATTTATCGAAGTTGTCTATCTCTCCTCATGGCTACATTCAAGGAAAATTACTCTACCCCAGTTTGGATTTTTTATCGCAATTTCGGCTGGTCTTATTATGTTACAACCCGACATGGGTACAACGCTAGTTGTGTCTCTGCTGGCGATCGCCATGTATTTTCTCTCAGGTTATCCAGTCAAACATTTGTTTTCAATTGGCGCGATCGGTCTAGTAATGGGAACTATTTTAATCATTGCCGAACCCTATAGATTGGATCGGGTCAAGACATTTATTGATCCGCTCCACGACGCACAAGGTAGCTCGTATCACATCCGCCAGGTCTTGCTTTCGCTAGGGTCAGGTGGAGTTACGGGATTAGGAATCGGCAGGTCACGTCAAAAATATGCTTATCTCCCAGAGTCAACTACCGATTCTATTTTTGCCGTAGTCGGGGAAGAGCTTGGTTTTATTGGAGGAGTCACGCTCATCCTCGCTTTTCTATATTATCTCTCGCTGATTTTCAAAGTGGCATCAGGTGAGCACGACAAATTTGCCTCCTCTATGGTGGCTGGAGTCGGGGCTTGGATAGGGTTGCAAGTATGTTTAAATCTTGCGGCTATGACCGCCCTCACTCCCTTGACTGGGGTCCCGCTCCCGCTCGTCTCCTACGGGGGATCCGCGCTCATCACCATGCTTGGCGGGATCGGTCTGGTCCTCTCCGTCGCTCGCCACCAAAAAAGCTGACCTCAGTGACTGCTATACTCTAAAGTATGTACACAATTGTCGTGACAGGTGGCCACCACAACTCAGCTCTAGTTGTCGCCAAAGACTTCAAGAGTAGAGGTCACAAAGTCATCTGGATAGGACATCGTCACAGCAGTCGGGATGATGCCAATGATAGCGCCGAATATCTCGAAGTCACTAGTGCAAATATTCCCTTCCATGATCTGCATGCCGGCAAGCTCGTACTCAGCCTGCACGAAATCTTGCGTTTCCCCGGCGGGGTGATCGCGGCACATCGGCTCCTAAAATCGATTGCCCCAAGCGCAGTCCTCAGTTTTGGTGGTTATATCGGAGGAACGGTAGCTATCGCATCCTATTTGCTGGGTATCCCCATCTTCCTCCATGAACAGACTGTGACCGCGGGGCGCGCCAACAAACTCATCGCCAAGCTAGCGGATCGCGTGTATCTCACTTGGCCAGAATCAGCAAAATATTTTGCCTCGTCCAAAATTGAAGTTGTCGGTTTACCCCTGCGGGAAAATATCTTGCATGGTACGCGTAAGCAGTTATTCACTCGGCGTAAACCCACGCTCCTTGTCATGGGAGGCAAGCAAGG